>DATDBH010000069.1:0-21671 GCA_036524985.1 Microlunatus sp.
CACCGACCGCGTGGCGACCGGCCGCGATAGCGCAGCCGGTAGAGCAGCGGCGGGCCCAGGATCGCGTACGCCACCACGGCGACCATCAGCCAGACGTTCTCCGAGGAGGTCTCGCTGGCGGCGATGCTGCGGGTGGCCTCGGGATCCTGCAGCGTCATCCGCAGCCCACCGGCGTCGAGGATCGAGCCGCTCTTGGTGTAGTAGCTGTGGGCCACGACGGCGAACAGCAGGTACGCCGCCACGCCGAGCTGACAGACGGCCAGCATCACGATCCGCAGCCAGCCGGAGCGGAGCAGCGCGAACCCGACGACCCAGAGCACAGCGAAAGCCAGGTGGGCCAGGATGTCGGACCGGAGCTGACCGAGGGCGGCCACGCCGGTCGGAGCCGCGTACTGGGTCGTCACCCGCAGCCAGCTCAGGGTCAGGTCGAACAGCGCCGCGGGGACCAGCAGAGCCGCCAGGTAGAACCAGTCGGGTCCGGGGAGGAAACATACGGTCGCCGCACGAAGTCGTTCTCGGGCGCCACCCGCGATGGCGGCGGGCGGGCGACTCGTTGACATCTCAACGACGGAGGGTAGCAACCAATTGTTAACGTGTCGTTCAGCATCATGTCGGACTCGCGCTGGCGACCACCCACGCCTCGGGCCGGGACCGTGGCGCCGCATCCACCCGCGCCGAGAAGCGCGGATCGGCACGATGTTCCGGGGTAGGTTCTGCGGGTGACCTCCGCGCTCCCGACCGGTCGGTGGTCTCGTCGCACGTTCCTGCTCGCCGCCATCGGGTCGGTAGGACCTCTCGGACTCGTCGCCTGCAGCGCTCCCGGCGGACCGACGTCGCCCCAGGGTCCCGTCTCCGACCCGGCTGCGCCCACCGCCGAGGCGGCGGGCGGCGGCGCCTCGCCCCAGCCCGCCGAGCCCTCGGCGTCGGTCTTCCCCGGCTCGGTCGAAGCCGCGGCGATCGAGGACTCCCTGGCCGCGCACGCGGCCACGGTGCTCGCCGTCGGCGGGTCCACTCTCGGCAAGGCCGGTCGGCAGCTCGTCACCGCCATCCGCGACCAGCACGTCGCGCACGCAGCCGCACTGCGGACGACCGATCCGACCGACCCGAACACGGCTGGATCGGCCGACCGGGCGCCCGCGGCGTCCCCGTCGACCAGCCCCTCCGGGAAGAAGCCCGGCTTCGCCAAGGCCGTCGACCAGCTGCGGGCGGCGGAGACGAAGGCCGCCGTCACCCATCGCTCCAGTGCCCTGGCCGCCGAAGGGCTGGGGGCCCTGCTCTGGGGGTCCTTGTCCGTGTCGGCGTCGCAGCTCGCCGGAATCCTGAAGACCGCCGATCTCGCCGGCGACCAGCCGGATCCCTCCGCCGGCCGCGTGGCGGCCACGCGGCCCCGGGCCCCGATGCCGCTCGTCCCGACCGCCGAGGGTGAGCAGCAGATGGTCCGGCAGCTGCACGCGGTCGTCTACGGCTACCAGCTGGCGCTGGGCCGACTGACCGGTGCGCGCCGCGACGCCGCCGCGGCCGAGCTCAAGCGTCACCGGATCCTGCGCGACCAGCTGACCGTACGGCTGTTGAACAGGAAAGCGTCGGTGCCGGTCGCCGATCCTGCGTACGTGCCCAGCACCAACCCGCGCAACGCCGCGGCGGCCGCCAAGCTGATTCGGCAGATGGAGACGGCACTGGTGCCTTTCTGCGGACTGTGGCTCGCCGCGGCCGCCGATCCGGCCGAGCGGAGCGAGGCTCTCGGCCAGGTCGCTCGAACCGTGGCTGTGGCTCGTCAGTGGGGCGCCTCGCTTCCGGCGTGGCCGGGCTGGAAACCGGCCTGAGCCGCCTGGGGCCTGCGGGAGCCGCCTCCGCTCCCCATCGTCTTCAGGGACGATCCCCGGGACTGCCGATTGCCCCGGCCGGGGACAGCCCACCGATCGCGGGCAGACCCCTCCAGGATCTCCGGCGTCGTCGACGACTCAACCGGTCAGCTGCCGGACCACGTCGTAGGACAACCGGATGATCAACGCCCCGATGACGATCAGGAACACCTTGCGGACGAAGCTGTTGCCCTTGCTGATCGCGGTCCGCGCCCCGAGGAAGCCACCGACCAGGTTCGCCGCCCCCATCATCAGGCCGAGCTGCCACAACACCGCCCCGTGTGCGGCGAACACGGCGATGGCCGAGAGGTTGGTCACCAGGTTGGCGATCTTGGCCTGGGCGCTGGCGTCCAGGAAGCCCCAGCCCAGCAGACCCACCAACAAGATGACGAAGAAGGACCCAGTTCCCGGTCCGAGGATGCCGTCGTACGCGCCGACCGCCAGACCGATGGCCAGGGTCAGCAGATAGTGCGTGCGGCCCGTGTGCTTGCGCTCGGTGATCAGTCCGAGCTCGGGTCGACGCCAGGTGTAGACGCCCACCACGACCAGGGCGAGCAGCACGATCGGGGTGAAGACCTCCTTGGGCAGGAAGCGCGCCGCCTGCGCGCCCAGCGCCGAGCCGGTCGACGCTCCGATCACCAGCGGGATGATGCTGCGCCAGTCGGGTCTGATCTTCACCGCGTACAGCGCGGAGCTGATGGCCGTCCCCCACACCGAGGACACCTTGTTGGTGCCCAGGATGGAGGCCGGTGGGGTGGAGTCCGGCAGGGCGATCAGGAGGGCGGGCAGCTGGAGGAGACCGCCGCCGCCGACCACCGCGTCGACCCAGCCGGCCGCGAAGGCGACCAGCACCAGGACGACGACCGTCGCGGTGCTGATCTGCAGCGCGTCCACGTCTCAGGCGAGGTCGGGACGCCCGTGCACGACGGCGACGATCCGGGAGACCGCCTCGTCGTACGGGATGTTCTCGCTCCCACCGCTCGCGCGGTCGCGCAGCTCGACCACGCCGTCGGCCAGACCCCGGCCGACGACGACGGAGGTGGGCATGCCGAGGATCTCTGCGTCGGCGAACTTCACCCCGGGGCTGGCCTTGCGATCGTCCAGCAGCACGGCGACCCCGGCGTCGTCCAGCTCGCGGGCCAGGTCGGTGGCCGCGTTCAGCACGGCGTCGCCCTTGCCGGTGGCCAGGATCTGGACGTCGTACGGAGCGAGCTCCCGCGGCCAGCACAGCCCCTTCTCGTCGCTGGTCCCCTCGGCCACGGCGGCGACGGCCCGGGAGACCCCGACCCCGTACGAGCCCATGGTGACGGTGACGAGCTTGCCGTTGCTGTCGAGCACCTTCAGCCCCAGCGCCTCGGCGTACTTGCGGCCGAGCTGGAAGATGTGACCCATCTCGATCCCGCGGGCCAGCCGCAGCGGGCCGGAACCGTCCGGGGCCGGGTCGCCCTCCTTGATCTCGGCCACGTCGAGCACCCCGTCGGGGGTGAAGTCGCGGCCGCAGACCAGGTCGAAGACGTGCCGTCCGGGGATGTCGGCACCGGTGACCCAGCGGGTGCCCGTCACCACCCGCGGGTCGGCGAGGTAGCGGATGCCGGAGGGGTTGTCGACCCCCAGCACCCCGGGACCGATGTAGCCCTTGGCCAGGCTCGGGTGGTCGGCGAAGTCCTCCTCGGTGAAGGCCTCCGCCTCGTCCGGCTCGAGCTGGGCGGCCAGCCGCTTCAGGTCGACCTCGCGGTCGCCGGGCACGGCGATGGCCAGCGGCTCGCGCGTGCCGTCGACCTTGCGCACCATCACCAGCACGTTCTTGAGCGTGTCGGCGGCCGTCCAGGGCCGGTCGGCGTTGGCGTCGCGCGGAACGTGGGCGTTGGCATGGTCGACCAGGGTCTGGATCGTGGGGGTGTCCGGCGTGTCGTGGACGTGCGCGGCGGGCGCGTCGTCGTACGGCAGCGGCTCCGGCGGGGCCACGTGCACGGCCTCGACGTTCGCCGCATAGCCGCCGGCGGAGGCCACGAAGGTGTCCTCCCCGTTCTCGGCCACGGCCAGGAACTCCTCGCTGGCCGAGCCGCCCATGGCGCCGGACGTCGCGTGCACGATGACGTACTCGAAACCGAGCCGGTTGAAGATCTTCACGTAGGCGTCGCGGTGCGCCTGGTAGGACTTCTCCAGCCCGATGTCGTCGACGTCGAAGGAGTAGGAGTCCTTCATCACGAACTCGCGACCGCGCAGCAGGCCGGCGCGGGGGCGCGCCTCGTCCCGATACTTGGTCTGGATCTGGTAGAGCGACAGCGGCAGGTCCTTGTAGGAGGAGTACAGGTCCTTCACCAGCAGGGTGAACATCTCCTCGTGCGTCGGCCCGAGCAGGTAGTCACCTCCCTTGCGGTCCTGGAGTCGGAAGATGTTGGGCCCGTAGTCGGTCCAGCGTCCGGTGGCGTCGTAGGGCTCCCTCGGCAGCAGGGCCGGCAGGTGCACCTCCTGGGCGCCGATGGCGTCCATCTCCTCCCGGACGATGCGCTCCACGTTACGAAGCACCTTGTAGCCCAGCGGCAGCCAGCTGTAGATCCCCGGAGCGGCGCGGCGGATGTAGCCGGCGCGGACCAACCAGCGGTGGCTGGGCACCTCGGCGTCGGCCGGGTCCTCGCGCAGGGTCCGGACGAAGAGCTCCGACATGCGGGTGATCACTGTGCTGCCTTCCTCCCACCGGTCCGCCCGGCGAGCCGTCCCACCCTATCCAGCGGCGGCGTGGTCGGCCGATCGACTTTCGCGGCCGTGCGGAAAAGCGACCCCGACCCAGCGGGTACGCGGCGCGTCGTGGTCGTGCTGTCCAGGTCGGGGCCACTGTGCCGCAGCCTCGCTCAGTAGTGGATGGTGGCGAACTCCCCGACGTCGGTGAAACCCACCCGCAGGTACGTGGCCCGGGCCGGCAGGTTGTAGTCGTTCACGTAGAGGCTGACCGTGGGGGCGATGGTCCGGGCGAGCTGGACGACGGCCGCCATCGCCGGCGCGGCCAGCCCGCGGCCGCGCAATGACGGGTCGAGCCACACCCCCTGCACCTGACACACCGACCCGGCCACCGAACCGACGTCCGCCTTGAACACCACCCGGCCGTCACGGACCATCCCGAAGGCCCGGCCGGTGGTGATCAGCTGCCGGACGTAGAACCGGTAGCCGGCGGGGTTGCCCTGGACGGGTGAGACACCGACCTCTTCGGTGTACATCTTCACCGCGGCCTCGTAGTAGCTGTCCCAGTGCTCCAGTCCCATCCGGCGCACACCAGGATCGGGCTCGAGGGAAGGCGTGACCGAGATCGCCATCACCGGCTGCCTCGGTCGCACGTCGCGGACCTTGCTCCACGCGGCGCCCCACCGCTGCGCCAGCTGCTGCCACAGGTCGAGAGCCACTGTCGACGGCCCGATGATCGAGAAGCACGTCCGCTCGGGGCCGGCGAACTCGGTCCAGGCCGCCACCGCATCGGGCTCGGCGTTCACCGGTACGAGGTTGGCGCCCGCGTGACAGAGCGAGCGGAGCTCGCCGTCCCGCTCGTAGCCCCAGACCGGGCAACCCAGGCTCGACGCCTCCACGCCGGCCGCGCGGATCCTCGAGCCCACGAAGACGTTCTCGACGGGCCGCAACGCCAGCACCCGCAGCACCGCCGGCAGGTCCTCCCGGCCCAGCACCCGCACGCGTCCGACGCCGCCGCCGGTCGGCGACAACGGGGGGCGGAGGGCGGTCACGTCAGGTCACGCTACCGGTTTGTCGACCCGCTAGCCGACGCTGACGGATGGCGCTCCCTCTCCGGCCGGCATCTCCTCCGCCAGCCGCATCGCCTCCTCGATCAGGGTCTCGACGATGTCGGCCTCCTTCACCGTCTTGATCACCTCACCGCGCACGAAGATCTGACCCTTGCCGTTGCCGGAGGCGACGCCGAGATCGGCTTCGCGGGCCTCGCCGGGGCCGTTCACGACACAGCCCATGACGGCGACCCGCAGCGGCACCTCGAGACCTTCCAGACCGGCGGTCACCGCGTCGGCGAGCTTGTAGACGTCGACCTGCGCCCGACCGCAGGAGGGGCAGGAGACGATCTCCAGCTTCCGGGGCCGCAGGTTGAGCGACTGCAGGATCTGCAGCCCGACCTTGACCTCCTCGACCGGCGGGGCGGAGAGCGAGACCCGGATGGTGTCGCCGATGCCCCGACTCAGCAGCGAGCCGAAGGCCACCGCCGACTTGATCGTGCCCTGGAACGCCGGACCGGCCTCGGTGACGCCGAGGTGCAGGGGGTAGTCGCAGGCTTCGCTCAACATCTCGTAGGCCCGGACCATGATCACCGGGTCGTTGTGCTTGACGCTGATCTTGAAGTCGCGGAAGCCGTGCTCCTCGAACAGGCTCGCCTCCCACAGTGCGGACTCGACCAGCGCCTCCGGGGTGGCCTTGCCGTGCTTGGCCAGCAGTCGCTTGTCCAGGGAGCCCGCGTTGACCCCGATCCGGATGGAGGTGCCGTGATCGGCGGCCGCCTTGGAGATCTCCTTGACCTGGTCGTCGAAAGCGCGGATGTTGCCCGGGTTGACCCGGACGGCCGCGCAGCCGGCTTCGATGGCCGCGAACACGTACTTGGGCTGGAAGTGGATGTCGGCGATCACCGGGATCTGCGACTTCGTCGCGATGGCCGGCAGCGCGTCGGCGTCGTCCTGGCTGGGCACCGCCACCCGGACGATGTCGCAGCCCGTGGCGGTCAGCTCGGCGATCTGCTGCAGCGTGGCGTTGATGTCGGAGGTCAAGGTCGTGGTCATCGACTGCACGCTGACGGGGGCGTCACCCCCGACCAGCACTTTGCCGACCTTGATCTGGCGGGTCGGCCGGCGCGGAGACAGCACGGGCGGAGGCATGGGCGGGAGCCCGAGATCGATACTCATGTCCGTTCCAGCGTAGCCCTCCTCCGCCCCACCCGACTTGTCAGCGTGGGCGGTCGCCCCAGCCACCACCGGCGCTGACAACTCAGAGATGGACGGGCATAACGTGAGGCTGGTGACCGATATCACCCACGACCTCAAGGACATCCTCCAGCGCTATCTGACCAAGGAGCGGGATGCGCTGCTGGCGACCATGGACGCACTCGACGAACGGCAGATCCGGTGGCCGCTGACCCCGACGGGAACCAACCTGCTGGGACTGGTCAAGCACACCGCGAGCGTGAGCCTCGGCTACTTCGGTGAGACGTTCGACCGCGATCACGGCCAGGCAATCCCCTGGTTCGACGAGGATGCCGCGATCAACGACGACATGTGGGCGACCGCTGACCAGACCCGGGAGCAGATCGTGGCGCTCCACCGGGCCTCGGCCCGGGAGGCCGACGCGACGATCGGGGCCTTGGAGCTCGACTCCCACGGTCGGGTGCCGTGGTGGCCCGATGACCGCGCCGATGTCACCCTGGGTCGGATCCTGGTGCACATGATCGCCGAGACCGCTCACCATGCCGGTCATGCCGACATCGTGCGCGAGATGCTGATCGGCTCGGCGGCCACCACCGACTCGAACCTGCCAGATTGGACCGCGAAGCAGTGGGCGGCCTACCGGGCTCGGCTGGAGCACATCGCCGAAGGCGCCGGCAGCCAACCGACCCGATCCTGAGCACCGCGTTTCCCGGCAGATGGACGACGCAGCCTGCGCAGGCTCGTCCGGTGCGCTCTCACCAACACGTCGCCGGAAGGAGGGCATCCTGTTCGCGATCGATCGCACGGCGATCTGCGACGCTGAGGGCCTGAGGAGCGAGCCGGGATCAGGACGAGGGTGATGACGAGGAGAACAGGATGGAGACCTTCGAGTTCGAGTCGGACCTGTGGATCTGGAGAGCCCGAAGGGAGGACGGGTGGACCTTCCTCAGCGTCCCAGTAGAGGTTTCGGACGAGATTCGCGAGCTGGCGCTCGCCCGGCCGCCGGCCGGATTCGGTTCGGTGCGGGTCTCGGTGACCCTCGGCAGCACTACCTGGCAGACCTCGGTCTTTCCTGGCGAGGACGGCAGGTACGCCCTGCCCGTCAAGAAGTCGGTTCGCCGGGCCGAAGCCGTCGAGGCCGGTGACACGGTCAGCATCAGCCTGCGCGTGATGCTCCCTGACATCCAGCAGGATCCGCGTGCGTCCCGTCGGCGCCCGCGGCCTCAGAACAGGGTGATCGGGTCGATCAGGTCGGCCAGGATCAGCACGACACCGGAGATCAGGATGATGCCGCCGACAGCGTACGCCACCGGCAGCATCCTGGCCGTGTCCACGTAGCCGG
The DNA here is from genome assembly GCA_036524985.1 of Microlunatus sp. GTDB lineage: Bacteria > Actinomycetota > Actinomycetes > Propionibacteriales > Propionibacteriaceae > Microlunatus. Next base: position 8,130 of record DATDBH010000069.1, read on the forward strand.
GATCGGGTCGGCCCCGGAGCCGGGCCAGCAGCTTCTTCAGTCCCTCGTAGAGGGCCCCCACGATGTGCCCGCCGTCCAGCGGCAGCAGCGGGATGAAGTTGAACAGGGCCACGAACAGGTTCACCGAGCCGAGCAGCATGAACATGGTCGCGACCTTGTCGGCCGCGTTGATCTGGTCGGTCGAGGCCACCTCTCCGGCGGCCCGGCTCGCACCGACGATGCTCATCGGACCGTAGATGTCACGAGGCTGGCCGGTGACGAGGTTCGCGGCGGTGTAGTACACCTTCGCCGGGAACGCGAGCAGCGCGTGGCCGGTCTGCTGGGCCATCGTCCACATGTCGTCGAGGACCACGATCGGGCCGCCGCGCTCACGTTCGACCACGGGTTCGACCCCGAAGAACCCGGCCGCGACGCGCTTGCCCGGATCCCACCGGTCCGCGACCCCGGTGATCACCGTGTCGACCGGGGTGAGCTGCACGGTCTGCCCGTCGCGCACCACGGTCACCTGGGCGGACTGGTCCAGGTTGGCCCTGATCAGCTGCGACATCTCGTCCCAGTCGTTCACCGGCTCGCCGTTGAACGCGACGATCGTGTCGCCGGCCCGGATCCCCGACGCGTACGCCGGTGTCTTCGGCTTGCCGGCGCAGTCGTTGACCGGCTGGCCGACCTCGACGATGCACTCCTGGACCCGGTTCACCGTCAGCTGGCTGCGGTAGACCCCGTACGTCGCCGTGACGCCGAGGATGATCACGAATGCCAGCAGCAGGTTCATCGTCGGGCCGCCCGCCATGATGATCAGCTTCTGCCAGACCTTTTTCTGGTAGAACAGCCGACCGTCGTCCTCCGGCCGGACGGTCTCCCACTCGGCGGCTCGGGCGTTGTCGGCCAGTGACTGGAAGATGCCGGTGCGGGCGGTGCGGACCTGGCCCGGGTTGTCCTTGGCCGGCGGGTACATGCCGACGAACCTGACGTAGCCGCCCAACGGGACGGCCTTGAAGCCGTACTCGGTCTCGCCGCGCAAGCGCGACCACACCGTGCGCCCGAATCCCACGAAGTACTGCGTGGTGCGGACGTCGAAGATCTTGCCGGGCACCAGGTGCCCGATCTCGTGCAGGGCGATGGAGGCCATCACCAGCACGAAGAACACCACGGCGCCGAGGCCGTAGATCACGTACTCCATCTAGCGCGCGTGCTCCCTCTCCGCGATCGCGGACACCACCTGGCGGGCCTGCTGCCGTGCCCAGGCGTCGGCCGCCAGCACGCGCTCCAGGGTGAGCTCGTCGTCCGACGACCACGTCGAGCCTACGTCGTCGGCGGTCGGCCGGACGTGCTCGTCGAGAACGGCCATCACCAGGTCGACGATCCCCGGAAAACTCAGGTCGCCCGAGTGGAAGGCCTCGACCGCCTCCTCGTTGGCGGCGTTGTAGACCGCCGGCGCGGTGCCCTTGAGTCGCCCGGCGCGCCGAGCCAGCTGGACCGCGGGAAAGGCCTCGTCGTCCAACGGCTCGAAGGTCCACGAGGACGCCGTGGACCAGTCGCAGGACCGTGCCGCACCGGGGATCCGCTCGGGCCAGCCCAGACCGAGCGCGATCGGCAGCTTCATGTCCGGTGGGGAGCACTGGGCGAGCGTGGAGCCATCGACGAACTGCACCATGGAGTGCACGATCGACTGCGGGTGGACTACCACGTCGATCCGGTCGAGCTCGACGCCGTAGAGCAGATGCGCCTCCAGCAGCTCCAGTCCCTTGTTGATCAGGGTGGCGCTGTTGGTCGTGATCACGCGACCCATCGCCCAGGTCGGGTGCGCGAGTGCCTGCTCAGGGGTGACGTCGCGCATCTGTTCCCGGCTGCGCCCACGGAACGGACCGCCGCTGGCGGTCAGGATGAGTCGGTCCACCTCCGCCGCGGTGCCCCCGCGCAGCGCCTGGGCGATCGCGGAGTGCTCGGAGTCGACCGCGACGATCTGACCCGGCTTCGCCGCGCCGGTGACCAGGGCGCCGCCGACGACCAGCGACTCCTTGTTGGCCAGCGCCAAGATCCGGCCGGCTTCCAGGGCCGCCAGCGTGGGACGCAGTCCGGCCGAGCCGGTGATGCCGTTCAGCACGACGTCGCACGGGAACCGCGCGAGCTCGGTGGCGGCATCCGGTCCGGCCAGGATCCGTGGCAGCCGGGCCTGGCCGGTGGCCCAGCCTCGCCGCGAGGCCTCGGCGTAGAAGGCGAGCTGGAGATCCTGGACCATCGTCGATCGGGTGACCGCCACGACCGCGACCCCGGCGTCGAGTGCTTGTCGGGCCAGCAGCTCGATCTGCCCACCGCCGGCGCCGAGGCCGACCACCCGGAACCGGTCGGGGGCCGCGGCGATCACCTCCAGCGCCTGCGTACCGATCGAACCGGTGCTGCCCAGGATGACCACGTCGCGCACCCGGCCAGTCTGGCAGCAGGGTCCGCAGGACGTCACCGGGTCAGCGACGCGTCGCAGGTCGGCGGCCGTCATAGGCTCGGCCCATGCCGTACACCACCTTCCCCCGCAGCACCCCCAGCGCCCAGGGTGTCGACGCCACCGGCGTCGAGGCGCTCCTCGACGCGATGGCCGAGCATCCGCAGGTGGAGCTGCACAGCCTGATGCTGCTGCGCAACGGGCACGTGGTCACCGAGGGCTGGTGGTCGCCGTACACGCCGGAGCGGGTGCACCTGCTCTACTCCCTCAGCAAGAGCTTCGCCTCGACCGCGGCCGGGCTGGCCGCGGCCGAGGGTCTGCTGGACCTCGACCGAACCGTGCTGTCCTACTTCCCGGAGCTGGATGGCGACGTCACCGACGAGCGCAGCCGGACGATGCTGGTCCGCCACGTCGCCGCGATGGCCAGCGGGCACGAGAGCGAGACCATCGAGCAGGTGCTGGCCAGCGACCCGGCCGAGCCGGTCCGTGGCTTCCTGCGACTGCCGCCCGAGCACGAGCCCGGCAGCTGGTTCGCCTACAACCAGCCCTGCACGTACACGCTGGCCGCCATCGTGCAGCGGCAGTCCGGACAGAGCCTGATCGACTTCTTGAGGCCCCGGCTGTTCGCGCCGCTCGGCATCGACCGGGTCGGCTGGCAGCAGCACCCGCCGGGTCGCACCCTGGGCTTCACCGGTCTGCACGCCACCACCGACGCCATCGCCAAGCTCGGTCAGCTCTACCTGCAGCGCGGCTGGTGGGGTGACCGCCCGCTGCTGCCCGAGGAGTGGGTGGACGAGGCGACCAGCCTCCAGGTGGCCAACCCGCTGGAGGAGAACCCGGACTGGCGCCAGGGCTACGGCTTCCAGTTCTGGCTGGCCCGGCACGGTTATCGCGGCGACGGGGCGTACGGGCAGTTCTGCGTGGTGCTGCCCGAGCAGCAGACCGTGGTGGCGATCACCGGCGCCTCCCTCGACATGCAGGCGGTGCTCGACGGTCTGTGGCGCCACCTGCTGCCCGCCCTCGGCGACGACCACCGCCCCAGCCCGGACAGGACGGCGGCCGACGTGCGCCTGGCCCGACGGATGACCTCCCTGGCGCTGCCCCCCGCCGCCGGAAAGCCGGATCCGGAGGAGTCCGCCGAGCCCTGGGACGGCGCCGTCCTCGCCCCGGCCGGTGGCCGCTGCGAGCAGCAGCCCAGCCTGACGTCGGTGCACCTGGACCGGGTGAGGCAGGGCTGGCGGCTGACCCTGCTCGAAGGCCCCTCACGGTTGTCCGGGGTCGTCGGCCACGGGAGCTGGGCGGTCACCGAGGATCCCGAGAGCGACGGATCCCAGGTTCCGCTCGCCGTCAGCGGCGGCTGGGACGGCGACCTGCTCACGGTCGACATGCTGTTCCTGGAGACTCCGCACCGGCTGACGGTCAGCTGCGATCCGGCTGCGGCGACGTTCACGGCGAACTGGGGCACGGTGCCGCTGCGGGCCGGCACACTGCACGATCTGCGGAAGCCGGACTGAGCAGTCGTCAGCGCGGGCCGAGGGGCTCCTCGTCGGCGGTGGACAGCGTCAGCACCGCCTTCTCGACGGCGTCCCGCTCCTCGATCAGACGCTCGATCCGTCGGAGTCGCACCGCGACGTCGTGCTCCAGCTCGTCGCCGACCAGGTCCACCGCGGCGACCAGGAAGACTCGCTCCGGTCCGCACGCCTGGGTGAAGGAGACCCCTCGAGCACGAAGGCGATGCCCAGCACCACGTACGCGATCAGGTAGTCGGTCGCCGGCTCGGGGTTGCGCAGCTCGCTGATCCCGTGGCTGATGGACACGACCGCGCCCGCGGTGAACAGCCCGAAGGCCGCGAACATCGACCAGACGTACGCCTCCTTGCCGTAGCCCATCGGGTGGCGGGCGTCGCTCTCCCGCGTCCACATCCACCTCCTCGGAAGCCGACAGCCTGTTCACAGGTTGCCGCGGTGTGATCCTTGCTGGCGCTGTGTCGTGGCCTGCGTCGCACAGCCAGCGACAGGGTCCTGACAGGTCGGTGCCAGTGCGGGGCCAGTCGCCGTACGGACGCTGGTGATCACTGCAACATCCCGTTCCAGACAGGAGTTCTTCGTGCCTCGTTCCACCAAGGTCGTCGTCGCCTCGGCGGCGGCCGGCGCTCTGGCCCTCGGCGTCGGCGTCGGCATCGCCGGTTTCGCCTCGGCCGATCCCACCACCACCCCGTCACCGAACCCGTCCGCCTCAGCCTCCGCCGACCCGGTCCGCGGCGGGCCCGGTCGCGACGGTCACCGCGGTGGTCCCGGTCGCGGCGTCGCCGACACCGACCTGACCCAGCAGCTCGCCGACAAGCTGGGGGTCACCGAAGCCGAGGTCACCCAGGCCCTGCAGGAGATCCGCGAGGCCAACCGACCGGCCAAGCCCTCCACGGCGCCGAGTGCCGACCCCAGCGCCAAGCCCACCCGGCCCGATCCGGCCGAGCGGGAGGCCGCGCTGGCCAAGGCCCTGGCCTCCGAGCTGGGCATCGACGAGGCCAAGGTGACCAAGGCCCTCGACGAGATCAAGACCGCCCGTCAGGTCGAGCGGGCCGCGGAGCTGAAGACCAGGCTCGACGCGGCCGTCAAGGACGGCACGCTGACCCAGGCCGAGGCCGACGCGGTCACGAAGGCCATCGAGAAGGGCGTCATCGGCGGCCGCTGACCCGCATCTCCTCGGCCGTGGTCAGCCGGCGACGACCCGCAGCAGGTCGCGGGCGCGCCGGTCGGTCAGCACGTCCTCCAACCAGACGGGCTGACCGTCCGGCCCGCTCAGCGGCACCCGCCAGTTCGGGTACTCGTCGACCGTGCCCGGCTGGTTCTGCACCCGCCGGTCGCCGATCGCATCGCCCAGGGCCACGCACAGCAGCCGGGACACGGTCCAGGTGAGATAGCGGTAGAGGGCGGCCACGGTCGCTTCCTCGTCGGCCCCGTCGGCCAGTCCGTTGCGCTCGCGCAGGTTGTCCAGCCAGGCCTTGCGCTCGGCCTCATCGACCGCCAGCTCCTCGGCCAGCGGTCGGGTGAGCACCCCGAGCCGGTCCCGCAGCCGGACGTGGTCCCCCGCCAGGTAGCCGGCTGTCGGCGGCAGATCATGAGTGGTCACCGAGGCCAGGCAGTACTCCCGCCACTTTTCGGGGGCCAGCGGCGACTGGTCACCGTGGAAGTCGAACTCGAACCACAGGATCGAGGTGCCGAGGATGCCGCGCTCGCGCAGGTAGTCCCGAACCCACGGCTCCACCGTGCCGAGATCCTCCCCCACCACCACGGCGCCGGCCCGGTACGCCTCCAGGGCCAGGATCCCGACCATCGCCTCGTGGTCGTTGCGGACGTAGGTGCCCTGGGTCGGACCGGCGCCGTCGGGGATCCACCACAGTCGGAACAGCCCGATCACGTGATCGACCCGGATGCCGCCCGCGTGCCGCAGGATGGTGCGCACCATCTCCCGGTACGGGGCGTACGCCTGGTCGGCCAGCCGGTCCGGCCGCCACGGCGGCTGGCTCCAGTTCTGCCCGTTCTGGTTGTACGGATCGGGCGGCGCCCCCACCGAGATGCCCTGGGCGTAGGTGTCCTTCAGGGCCCAGGCGTCGGCACCGTACGGGTGCACGCCGACCGCGAGGTCGTGCATGATGCCCAGCCCCATGCCCGCCTGCTCGCTGGCGATCTGGGTGGCGGCCAGCTGCTCGTCCAGCACCCACTGCAACCAGCAGACGAAGTCGATGTCGTCGCCGTGCAGGGCGGTGAACTCGCCGACCTGGGCCGAGGTCGGGTGCTGCAGCTCGACGGGCCAGTCGGTGAAGTGCGGGCCGTGGTGCTCGCTCAGCACAGCCCACTGGGCGAACCGCTCCAGTCCCTCGCCGGCCCGCCGGCGGAACGTGGTGAAGGCGAGCTGACGTCCGGCCGAGCGGGGCACCCGGAAGATGGTCCGCAGCGCTTCCCGCTTCGCCGTCCAGGCCGCGTTGCGGTCGATGGTCTCCCACGACTCGGGAGTGTCCAGACCGGCGCGCAGGGCCGCGACGGCGGCTCGCTGATCGGCGTCCAGGCCGACGGCCTCGGGAACACGCTCCGGCCGGATGTAGAGGGGGTTGAAGAAGCGCCGGGTGCTCGGCAGATACGGCGACGGCTCCATCGGCGGCACCGGCTCGGCGGCGTGCAGCGGGTTGATCAGGATGTAGTCCGCCCCGTGCGTGCCGCCGGACCAGACGGCGAGGTCGGCCAGGTCGCTCAAGTCACCGACGCCCCAGGAGTCGTGCGACCGGACGCTGTAGAGCTGGGTGGCCAGCCCCCAGGCCCGGCGGTCGCCCAGTCGCGCCGGGACCCCTAGCCAGGCCGGGGTGATGATCAGGGGCATCGCCGCCGCCTGACCGCCGCTGCGGGCCCGCACGGTGTGATAGCCCAGCGGCAGGTCGCCGGGGATCTCGAAGCTGGCCTCACCGACCCACCGACCGTCGATCTCCCGGGCCGGGGTCCAGTTCTCCAGCTGCCGCATCCCACGACCGGCGCCGGACTCCAGCTCGACCCAGATGTCGACCGGGTCGCCGTCGGTGACGTGCACGGCGATCACGTACGGGTGCCCCTCCCGGGTGGCCACGCAGCGCGGCAGCATCCGGGTCCAGGGCTCGCGGTGGTGGGCGGCGAGGGCTTCCCAGGCCCGCTCGGTGGTCGAGGCGTCGACGTCGAGTCCGGCCAGCACCGCGATCACCGTCTCGGCGGCCACGGTGACGTGGCGGCCCTGCCAGTCCCAGTACTCGGTCGCGATCCCGTACGCCTGCGCCAGCTCCAGCAGCGACTCATCCAGTTCACTCACGCGGTCATCTTGCCGCAGACCCTCCGGCCGCCCGGCTACCCACCCTCGGCTGCGTCAAAGTCGCCCCGACTGGGTTCCTCCGCGGCGTGTCGGGACCGTTCCGGCCCGGTCGGGTCGAGGTTGCCGCACTCAGGCGGCGACACGTGCCTTCCGGGCGGCGATGAACGACCGGACGCCGAGCCCGACGTAGACCGCGCACAGCACGAAGAGGATGACGCTGGTGACGATCGCGGCGGGCCGTTCCGCCGTACCGGCGAAGAGCTGACCGATCTTGGCCACGTTCATCGCCGAGCCCAGGGCGCCGATCAGCGCGACCACCAGGGCGGCATGGATTCCGTGCCGGTGCAGCGCCGGCCGGCTCGAGATAGCGGCGCAGATCAGCAGCAGACCCCCGACGAACGCGGGGATCAGGGCCGTGACGCTGCTGGTCGAGGTCACGACGAAGGCCACCACCCCGGTCAGCACCAGCAGGGCGCCGACGATCGTGGTCAGTCTGGTCATCATCATGGGGTGGTGCTCCTTCTCGTGACGGGGAATCCGCGACCGTACCCGAGGAGACCAAGTCACCCCACCCCGTCCAGCGGCTGGCTCCTGCCGCGGGCAGCCACCGATCCCGATACCCTGCGGCTCGGAGAGCACGCTGGAGCAGGGAGATCGAGATGAGCCTCACCGTGCGGGTGGCGACACCCGAGGATCGACGGGCCGCGTTCGACACCGTTCTCGCGCCGAGTTTCGTGGTCGACGAGCTCGAGCCGTACGACGAGTTCGAGTCCAAGCTCGACGAGGGCACCACGACCCTGCTCGTCGGCGTCGACGACGAGTCCGGTGAGATCGTCGCCGCCGCCGTCTTCGTCAACGTCCGCGCGGCCAGCGCCGTGGTGCTCCGGCAGATGGCCACCAGGGAGGACCTCCGCGGCACCGGTCTGGGCTCGGAGCTCTACCGCGGATTCATCGCGACCCTCGAGGCGACCGAGCAGCCGAGCCTGGTGCTCGCCGAGGTCCAGCACCCCGACTACCACGAGGCGCATCCCCGGCACGGCGACCCGCTGTCCCGGCTCCGCTTCTACGACCGGTTCGACGCGCTGATCATCGACGTGCCCTACTACCAGCCGGCATTGTCGGCCGACCAACGGCCGGTGTACGGGCTGCTGCTGCTGGCGCTCTACGTCCGCCCGGATCTGATCAACCCGGCCCGCACCTACCTGGACCCGCCGGAGAACCTGCTGTTCGCGCTCCGGAGCCTGCTGTACGCCGACGGCGACCCCGACGAGGCGGCCGCCGCCAAGCTGCTGTCGGCCGCGTCGGTGTCCCGGGTCCGGTTGGTGCCGACCGGCGAGTACGCCTCCGTCACCCCGGGACTCCCGCCCGCCGCCTGACGGCGAGCAGTCGACGGCCGCCACCAGGTCGTCGACGAGCTCAGGCGAGGCCTGCCAGCCGCGCCGTGATGGCGTCCACGTCGTAGACGCAGCCGCCCCAGGTGCCGCCGCTGACCTGCTGCAGCGCGGCCCAGAGTCGGGTGTCGGCGGGCAGGTCGGGATGCGGCGCCAGACCCTCGACCGGTCGCCGCCCGGCCAGCTCGACCGCTCCCTGGGCCGGCGTCAGCTCCGCTCCTGGGCGGCCGACGAAGTCGAGGGTGCCGCTCAGCTGCCGGGTGTCGATCTCGATCCGGACCAGGTCGCCGGTCCGCAGCCGCCCCACCGGTCCGCCGGCCAGGGCCTCGGGACCGACGTGACCGAGGCAGGCGCCGGTCGAGACCCCGGAGAAGCGGGCGTCGGTCAGCAGAGCCACCTGATGACCGAACGGGACGTGCTTCAGCGCCGACGTGAGCTGGTAGGTCTCCTCCATGCCGGTGCCGGCCGGGCCGCAGCCGATCAGCGCTATCACCTCACCGGCCTGCACCACCCCGGTCTTGATCGCCTCGATGGCCGTGTGCTCGTCGATGAACACCCGGGCCGGACCGGTGAAGCGGTAGACCCCGTCCGCGTCCAGCGACCGGGGGTCGATCGCGGTCGCCTTGACCACCGACCCCTCGGGGGCCAGGTTGCCGACCGGGAACGCGACCGTGCCCGCCATCCCCACCTCGCGGGCTCGGGCCGGCGGGAAGATCACCTCGTCGGGGTCGAAGCCCCGCTGAGCCAGGATCTGCCGGAACCGCTGCCGCCGGTCGCTGTCCCGCCAGGCGTCCAGCCGCTCGTCGAGCGTCGTTCCCTCCACCGTCCGCGCGTGCGTCCGGAGCAGACCGAGGTCGCGCAGGTGCAGCATCACCTCGGGCACCCCACCGGCCAGGTAGACCCGTACGGTCGGGTGCATCACGGGACCGTTGGGCAGCACCGAGACGATCCGCGGGGTGGACCGGGCCACCGCGAGCCAGTCGGCCGCGGTCGGCCGTCGCAACCCGGAGGCGTGCGCGATCGCCGGCACGTGCAGCAGCAGGTTGGTCGAGCCGCCGAAGGCGGCATGCACCACCATCGCGTTGTGGATGCTGTCCTCGGTCAGCACGTCGGCGGTGGTCTGACCCCGCTGGATCGCGGCCGCCAGCGCAGCGACGGCGCGCAGCCCGCCCTCCAGCCAGACGGGCTCGCCGGAGGGAGCCAGGGCGGTGTGCCCCACAGCCAGCCCGAGCGCCTCGCCCACCACCTGAGCGGTCGCGGCCGTCCCCAGGAACTGGCAGCCACCGCCCGAGGAGGCGCACGCTGCGCAGCCGAGCGACGCCGCGTCCTCCAGCGAGATCAGCCCGTGGGCATAGCGCGCCCCGAGGGTCTGGATGGTGCCGGCGTCCTCGCCGTGAGCCGGTGGCAGCGTCACCCCGCCCGGGATCAGCACCGACGGGACCTCGGGCGACCCGGCCAGCGCCATCATCATCGCCGGCAGACCCTTGTCGCAGGTGGCGATGCCGACCACCCCGACGCGGTGCGGCAGCGAGCGGATCAGCCGCCGCATCACGATGGCGGCGTCGTTGCGGTACGGCAGCGAGTCGAACATCGCCGTGGTGCCCTGGGACCGGCCGTCGCACGGGTCGGAGACGAAGCCGGCGAACGGCAGGAACCCCCGCTCGGTCAGCTCCTCGGCGACGGTGGCCGCAATGGTGCCGAGCTCGTAGTGCCCGGTGTGGTAGCCGAGTGCCGCCGGACTCCCGTCGGGACGTCGCAGACCGCCCTGGGTGGACAGCAGCAGCACCCCTGGATCGCCGGAGCGCGCCGGGTCGGCGCCCATGCCGACGTTCTGGGTCATCCCGAAGACGGTGCCGCTCGGCGCGTGCCGCAGCAGGTCATCGGTCAGTGGCAGCGCGCCGCTCGGCCCGTCCGCCTGCGACCGGACCTCGTACAGGTCGTCGCGTGCGGGTGCGAAGACTGCGTGCCCGTCGCTCACGCGCTGACGGAGCTCACGCGTCCGTGTCCGTGGCCGCGAGCTGACCGCAGGCGCCGTCGATCTCGCGACCTCGGGTGTCCCGCACCGTCACCGGCACGCCCTTGTCCCGCAGTCGGCGGACGAACTCGTCCTCGTCGCGGCGCCGGGAGGCGGTCCAGCGCGAGCCCGGAGTCGGGTTCAGCGGGATCAGGTTCACGTGCACCCAGCCCCAGTTGCCACGTCGTTTGAGCACCTTGGCCAGCAGGTCGGCCCGGAAGGCCTGGTCGTTGACGTCGCGGATCAGGATGTACTCGATCGAGACCCGTCGTTTGGTCTGCCGGGCGTACTCCCAGGCGGCGTTCACCACCTCGTCGATGTTCCACCGGGTGTTGATCGGCACCAGCTCGTCACGCAGCTCGTCGTCCGGCGCGTGCAGCGACAGCGCGAGAGTCACCGGGATGCCCTCGGTGGCCAGCTGCTGCATCCGTGGCACCAGACCCACGGTGGACAGGGTGATCCCGCGTGCGCTCATGCCCAGGCCGTCGGGCGTCGGGGCCACCAGCTGGCGGACGGCCCCGATCACGGCCTTGTAGTTGGCCATCGGCTCGCCCATGCCCATGAACACGACGTTGCTCACCCGGTCGCCCTCGACCTCGCCGCGCCGGAGCCGCCGGGCCCCGTCGACGACCTGCTCGACGATCTCGGCCTGGCTGAGGTTGCGTTGCAGCCCGCCCTGTCCGGTCGCGCAGAACGGGCAGGCCATCCCGCAGCCGGCCTGACTGGACACGCACATGGTGACCCGGTCGGGATAGCGCATCAGCACGCTCTCCACCAGGGCGTTGTCGAACAGCCGCCAGAGCGTCTTGACCGTGTCGCCCTGATCGGCGGTCTGGGTGCGGACCTCGCGCAGCAGCTCCGGCATGAAGGCCGCCGCCAGCGACGCCCGTACGGTCTCGGGCAGGTCGGTCCACTCGTTCGGATCCGTCCGCAGGCCCTCGAAGTAGTGGCTGGACAGCTGCCGGGCCCGGAAGGCGCGATGCCCGGCCGCCTCGACGTACTCGCGCCGCTGCGCGGGGGTGAGGTCGGCCCAGTGCCGCGGCGGCTGCCCTCTCCGCGGTGACTCCAGGATGAGCGGGAGCGGCTCGTTCATCCGCCGGGGACCAGTAGGTACATGATCAGCCAGGCTACCGGGGCCGCCACCAGCAGCGAGTCGAGCCGGTCCATCACCCCGCCGTGGCCGGGCAGCACCGAGCTCATGTCCTTGATCCCCATGTCGCGTTTGATCAGCGACTCGATCAGGTCACCCATCACCCCGATGCCGACCAGGCAGACACCGAGGATGAGTCCCACCCAGAACGGCTGCTTCAGGGCGAGCACAGCCATCAGCACGCCGGCCACGAGCCCGAAGAGCATGGACCCGGCGAAGCCCTCCCAGGACTTCTTCGGACTGATCCGCGGGGCCATCGGGTGCTTACCGAACAGCACGCCCAGCACGTACCCGCCGGTGTCGCTCATCACCACCACGAGCATGTACGTGACCAGCCGGGCGACGCCGTTCTCCCCCGCCAGCATGAGGGCGGCGAAGGAGCCGAGCATCGGCACGTACGCGATGATCATCAGGCTGGCCGCCACATCCCCGACGTACCCGTTGGCGCCCCCAGGGATCCGCCAGATGAGCGCGGCCAGCACCGTCAACGCCAGCGCGGCGAGCAGCACGCTCGTGGTCGAGAAGACCACCGGGCGCTGGATGCCGGCGAGGTAGGAGCCGATCGAGATGGCCAGCGTGCCGACGATGATCGGCTGGATGGCCGCCTTCATGCCGTGCCGCTGAAGGGCGTGGTAGAGCTCCAGCGAGCCCATCGAGAGGGCGACCGCGACCAGCAGCACGAACGCGGGCTTGAAGAAGATGAGGCTGAGGACGACGTACGTGCCGAGCACGACGCCCAGACCGATGGCCGCGGGAAGGTTGCGCCCGGCCCGACCGTGGTCGGGGCCGGCTGGAGAGGCCGACCCGGACGACGCACCGTCCGTGGCCGGACCTGGGGTCTCGCTGCTTGCCATCAGTCCTCGCTGCGCTCGGCGACCTCGGGTCTCGACCTGACGGCCTAGACCTCGAGGAGCTCGGATTCCTTGTTCTTCAAGATGTCGTCGATCTGGTCGACGTAGGTCTTGGTCACCTGGTCGAGCTGCTTCTCGGCGCGGGCGACCTCGTCCTCACCGACCTCCTTGTCCTTGACCAGCTTGTCGAGCAGGTCCTTGGCCCCACGCCGGTGGTTGCGCACGGAGATCCGCGCGTCCTCGGCCTTGTGCCGGGCCAGCTTGATGTACTCCTTGCGCCGCTCCTCCGTCAGCTGCGGCAGCGAGACCCGGATCACGTTGCCGTCGTTGGAGGGGTTCACGCCGAGATCGGAGTCGCGGATCGACTTCTCGATCGCGGTCATCGACGACTTGTCGTACGGGGAGATGAGGACCATCCGGGCGTCCGGCACCTGGAAGCTGGCGAGCTGCTGCAAGGGGGTCTGCGCACCGTAGTAGTCGGCGGTCAGCTTGGCGAACATCGCCGGGTGAGCTCGACCGGTCCGGATCGCCGCGAAGTCCTCCTTGGCGTGCTCGACGGCCGAGTCCATCTTGAGCTCGGCTTCCATCAAGATGTCGGGGATCACGGGATCGGCTCCTCAGCGCAGTGGGTCAGCATCGTGCAGGGATCGGGTTCTAGCAGGGTAGTGCGGCCGAACGCCGCGTGGATCACCCGCGGGGGTGGTTCAGGCGTGGACGGTCGTCCCGATCCTCTCACCCGCGACGACGGAGACGATGGAGCCGTCGGTGTCCAGGCTGAAGAAGATCATCGGCAGGGCGTAGTCCCGGGCCATGCTGATCGCGGTGGCGTCGGCGACCTTGAGGTCGCGGGCCAGGTACTCGTCGTAGCT
>DATDBH010000070.1:0-2248 GCA_036524985.1 Microlunatus sp.
GACCACCCGGCTGGCGTACATGACCGACGAGGCGGTGGAGGGCCGGGACGCGTTCCTGGAGAAGCGATCGCCGGACTGGTCGGCGTTTCCCTACTACTACTGAGCCGAGTCGCCGAGACCGCCACGCCATCCTCGCCCACCGAGCGAGGGAGGGGCGGCGGTCGTCAGACCACGCCGTAGAGCCGGTCGCCGGCGTCGCCCAGGCCCGGCACGATGTAGCCGTGCTCGTTCAGCCGCTCGTCCACGGCGGCGGTGACCAGGGTGCAGGGGACCGACAGGTCCTCCAGCAGCGCGGTGATCCGCTCGATCCCCTCGGGGGCGGCGAGCAGGCAGATGCAGGTGATGTGGTCCGCTCCGCGACGAACGAGGAACCGTACGGCCTCGGCCAGGGTGCCGCCGGTGGCGAGCATCGGATCCAGCACGTAGCACTGGCGTCCGGACAGGTCGTCGGGCAGCCGCTCGGCGTACGTCGACGCGACCAGCGTCTGCTCGTCACGCACCATCCCCACGAAGCCCACCTCGGCGGTCGGCATCAGCCGGGTCATCCCCTCGAGCATGCCGAGACCAGCCCGCAGGATGGGCACCACCAGGGGCCTGGGTGGCGCCAGCTTCACCCCGTCGGCCGGACCGACCGGCGTCTGCACCGTGACCGGAGCGACCCGCACACCACGGGTCGCTTCGTACGCCAACAGCGTGACGAGCTCCTCGGTCAGCCGGCGGAAGGTCGGGGAGTCGGTCCGCCCGTCCCGCAGGGTCGTCAGCTTGTGGGCGACGAGCGGGTGATCCACGATGCACAGGTCCACGGTCGAACGGTATCGAGCCGCCTGCGCCGCCGGTATCCGAGTCGTGGTTCTAGGTGCTGTCTGACACGATGGGCACGGCTCATCCGGGCCTTGGTGTGAAGGAGTGGCATGTCGCAGTACAACGACGAGGAGATCGAGTCGTTCGAACCCGATGATGCCGTCGACAACCGCCCAGGTCTGGACGAGGACCTCGATGTCGAGGGTGATGCGGAGTCCACGGGCGACAGCGATGAATCCCCGGACGATTCCGACGATGACGACGACGACGACGAAGACGATGACGAAGACGACGACGACGAGCCAGAGGACGCTCTGGCCGACGAGATCGACTTCGTGATCGCTGCCTACCGTGAGGACGGCCAGGTCAACGTGGTGGGCCTCAGTGCTGAGCTCGCGAACGACCTGGAGGAGCTGGTCGTCCAGCTCCGCCGACTCCCCGGCGATGCGGGAGCGATCGGTTTCGTGAGCCTGGTCGAGGAAGTGTTCGTCGCTGCTCGGGTGCGCGGTCGTCACGTCCAGGTGGTGTTGAACGACGCGGCCGCCGCACTGGACTGGCCGATCGCCCGCGACGTGGTCGACCTGCTGGGCGAGGAGCTGCCCGACCCCGACGACGACGCCGAGCCGCTGGGTGATCTGACCATGTTCGCCGACCTGGGTCTGAGTGACTTCGACCTCGCAGCGATCATCGACAACCTGGACCTGGGCTCGGATCAGGCCCTGATGGAGATCGCCGACAAGATCAACATCGGTCCGCAGTTCCGCAAGGTCGCCGAGGCGGCCCTGCGAGACTGACGGTTTGCGTCCGCGGACCAGGGCAGGCGTCATGGGCAGTCGCTGGGATGACGCCATGCGGCTCGCCCTCGCCGAAGCCGTTGCTGCGGGCGCACGGGTGGACCGGCCGGACGTGCCGATCGGGGCCGTCGTGCTGGACCCCACCGGCACGGTGGTCGCCACCGCCGCGAACGAGCGTGAGCTGACCGGCGACCCGACCGGGCACGCCGAGGTGCTGGCCCTGCGACGGGCCGCCGAGCGGCACGGGGAGTGGCGGCTCGCCGGGCACACGCTGGTGGTCACCCTGGAACCCTGCACGATGTGCGCCGGCGCCCTCGTGCTGGCGCGGATCGAGCGGCTCGTCTTCGGCGCGTACGACCCGAAGGCAGGTGCCGTGGCCTCGCTGTTCGACGTCGTCCGCGACCCGCGTCTGAATCACCGGATCGACGTCCGCGGGGGCATTCTCGAGAGCGAGTGCGGCGCAGCGCTGCGGACGTTCTTCGGCCGCTGACCGCCGACCGCCGAAGTCGCCGCCGGTCGGGAACGGATTTCCTCCGAGGTGTGCGCGTTCGGTATTGTCCTCCGCGGTGGCGTGTCTGAGCGGCCGAAAGAGCGCGCCTCGAAAGCGCGTGAGGGGCAACCCTCCGCGGGTTCAAATCCCGCCGCCACCGCCA
>DATDBH010000071.1:0-2371 GCA_036524985.1 Microlunatus sp.
CCGACTCGGGCGTCCGGCCGGCCCGCTCGATCCGCCACCAGGAGACGAAGCCGATCACGCAGAACACGCCGTAGACGATGTACATGATCGCGGACGGGTAGTAGCCGGCCGTGAGCAGCAGCGGCACCCCGACCAGGTCGACCGCGATCCAGATCAGCCAGAACTCCACGTACCCGCGGGCCATCCCGTAGGTGGCCAGGATGGAGCCGGTGAGGATCCAGGCGTCGGCCGCCGGGCCCCAGGAGCCGAGCGCGGTCAGTGCGTAGTAGAAGATCGTCCAGAGCACGACGGCCGCGACCAGCAGCTGCACCCGGCCCTTCCAGCCGGCCCAGGCCGGGGCCACCCCGACACCCGCGGCTCCACCCGCCCCGGACTTGCGGAACTGGTACCAGCGGTACCAGCCGTACACGCTGACCGCGAGGAAGAAGACCTGCCGGGCCGCCTGGCCGTACAGATCGAGGTCCTGGGGCGTGTGGAACACCCCACCCAGGAAGACCGTGAACAACAAGACGTTGCCCACGATGCCGATCGGCCATGCGAGCACCTTGCGCTGCATGCCGAGGATGGCGCTGGCCAAGCCGAAGCCGTTCCCGATGATCTCCCGCCAGAGGATGCCGGGTCCGATATCGAGCTGGGCGTTCAGCAACCGCTCCAGTAGTGCTGAGAAGTCCATGGGGATCCTCCACTGTTCCGGTCGCACGAACACCGGGGTGTGGAGAGACGCCACCTCGCCGGCACGCCGTCGTCGGCGTACGGCCAGGCCGCGCTCGCGTGAACCTCCCATCCGGACTTTCACCGTCGGTCCCGGAATTTCACCAGGTCAACCGCAGACTGGCTGCCTGCGGGTCGCGGACTGTCACCGCCGGTTCGGACTTACACCGACCCCGGTACACGCGCGAGTTGATAACTCGTCGGGAGAAGCCTACGCCGCTTGGCGGGGTGACGGAAACGTGCACCGCGATGTAGGACACGCCAGGCGACACGCCGAGCGCGACGGCGTGAGGTGCACGTTTCCGTCACTCTTCCCGGAGCCGGACGCCCAGGACCGCGTCAACGGCCCGGGCCACCAGGGAGGGTGCGTCGGTGTCGTCGCTGTCGATGGCGACCGAGGCACCCGCCCAGGCGTCGACGGCGGCCAACGCGGTCGGGGCATCGAGGTCGTCGGCCAGCGCCGCCCGGACGGCCGCGATCGTCGCTTCGGCGTTCAGGGCGGCGTCGAGCCGCACGGCCTCCCGCCAGGTCGCCAGCCGCTCCTCGGCCGCGGCCAGGATGTCGTCGGTCCACATCCAGTCGTCGCGGTAGTGCTGGGACAGCAGCGCCAGCCGGATCGCCATCGGGTCGACACCTTCTGCCCGGAGCTTCGAGACCAGCACCAGGTTGCCCTTGGACTTCGACATCTTCTCGCCGTCGAGGCCGACCATGCCGCTGTGCGCATAGAGCTGCGCGAACGGCTGGTCGGTGGCGACCCGGGCCTCCGACGCACACATCTCGTGGTGCGGGAAGATCAGGTCGGAGCCACCGGCCTGGACGTCGAAGTCGCTCCCCAGCCGGTTCAGCGCGATCGCCGTGCACTCGATGTGCCAGCCGGGCCGACCACGCCCCAGCGGGGAGTCCCAGCCCGGCTCGTCGGGTCGCTGCAGCCGCCAGACCAGACAGTCCAGTGGATCCTGCTTCCCCGGTCGGTCCGGGTCACCGCCCCGCTCAGCGAAGATCGCCCGTGCCTCGGCGTCGCTCAGGTGCGACAACGAGCCGAAGTCGGCGTCCGTGGACCTGGCGAAGTAGAGGTCGGGATAGTCCGCGTCGTCGACCGGGTACACCGCGCCCTTGGCCTGCAGGTCGGCGATCAGCTCGACGACCTCGCCGATGGACTCGACGGCACCGACGTAGTGCCCCGGGGGGATGACGTTGAGAGCAGTCATGTCGGTCCGGAACAGGTCGGTCTGGTCGGCGGCCAGCTGCTGCCAGTCGATCCCGTCCCGGATCGCCCGCTCCAGCAGCGGGTCGTCGACGTCGGTGACGTTCTGCACGTAGTGGACCTCGAGCCCGGCGTCGCGCCAGACCCGGTTCAGCATGTCGAAGACGACGTAGGTGTTGGCGTGGCCGATGTGAGTGGCGTCGTACGGGGTGATGCCGCAGACGTAGAACCGGGCCGGCCGCCCGTCGGCGACCACGGGTCCGGCGGGCACGAGACGCTGCTGCGCGGTGTCGAAGAGCCGCAGTCCGGGCTGCTCGGCCGAGCGGTCGAGCCGGGGAACCTCGGGCGCGGTCCATGCGTGCATGCGGGCCACCCTAGTAGCGGCCGACCGGCGGTCGCCGGTCCTCTCACGGCCCGTCCACCGACTCCACGGGGGTTGCAGACGCGCTCAGCTGG
>DATDBH010000072.1:0-29405 GCA_036524985.1 Microlunatus sp.
GCGATCGGTGCGCTCCAGGGTGTCACGCTCGCCGAGGACGTCACGGGTCCCTACGACGTGATCGTGCGCGCCGAAGCGACGAGCGTCGACGAGCTCGGCGCGCTGGTGGTCGCCCAGGTGCAGAACGTGCCCGGCATCACCCGTACGGTCACCTGCCCCGTGGTCCACATCTGAGCGGCCGGACCCACCCGACCGCCCGGCGTCGCTGGGCGGTGACAGCCTGCGCCGTCGCGCTGCTCGCTGCTGTCGGCGGCTGCGCGCGAACGGTCACCATGGCGGATCCGACGCCCACGGATGCGGTCCGCGAAGAGTGCACCGCGATGATGTCGGCGCTGCCGGCGACAGTGCTCGACCAGCCACGTCGCACGGTCGAGCCGGGTGTCCTGTCCGCGGCCTGGGGCGATCCCACCATCACGTTGAGGTGCGGGGTGCCGAAGCCGCCGGGACTCGGAGACGCCAGCGAGTGCTTCGAGGTCAACGGAGTCGGCTGGTTCGCCGAGGACGCCGAGGGCGGCTACCTGTTCACCACCATCGGGCGGCCGGTCTACGTGCAGGTGGGCGTGCCCACCGACTACGCGCCGGAGGCCAACGCCCTGGTCGACGTGGCCGAGGCGGTGCAGGAGATCCCGCTCGACCGGCCCTGCGTCTGAGCCTCAGACGAACCTCAGCGGAGGCCGACGGGTCGCTCGAGGGCCAGCTGCAGCAGTCGATCAACCAGCTCCGGGTAATCCATCCCGCCGGCCGCCCACATCCGCGGGAACATCGAGTGCGCCGTGAAGCCGGGCATCGTGTTGATCTCGTTCACGTAGACGCGCCGGTCGCGGGTGACGAACACGTCGACCCGCGCCAGACCCTCGCAACCCACCGCATCGAAGGTCCTGATCGCCAGCTCGCGCACCTCCTCGGCGACTCGAGAGTCGACGTCGGCCGGCACGTCGAGGTCGACCTGCTCCTCGGGGAGGTACTTGGCGTCGAAGTCGTAGAAGCCCGATTCCGTGTGCACCCGGATCTCAGCGACCTTACTGGCCTCGGGTGGCTCACCGCCGAGGCTGCCCAGCACGCCGCACTCCAGCTCGCGGGCGTCCACGAAGCCTTCCTCGATGATCACCTTCGGGTCGAACTCCTGCGCGTGCTCGACGGCTGCCACCAGGTCCCCGGGATCGCTCACCCGGGTGATGCCGAGACTCGACCCGCCGCGGGCCGGCTTCACGTAGAGCGGATAGTGCAGTGCGGCCACCGCCTCCAGGCAGGCCGCCCGGTCGTGCGCCCAGTCCCGCGGCAGGATCGGGACGAACGGCCCGATGGGGAGACCGGAGGCGGCCAGCACGAGCTTCATGAAGATCTTGTCCATGCCGACGGCACTCGCCAGCACCCCGGCGCCGACGTAGCGGGTGCCCATCATCTCGAACATGCCCTGGATGGTGCCGTCCTCGCCGAACGGCCCGTGCAGCAGCGCGAACGCCACGTCGAGGGAACCCAGTCGCGCCAGCGCCGAGCTCTGCGGCATGGGGACGAGGTCGGTGCTGTCGGCGGGTTCGGAAGCCGACGCGCTCTCGGTGCGCACGGCCAGCTCGGTACCGGTCGTCGTCCGCAGCCAGATGGCGTCGAGGAGGTCCTCGCTGATCTCGGGGAGAGTGCCGTCGACGATCCGCAGCCGATCGTGCAGGTCGTCGGGCACCACGACCCAGCGACCCGAGCGGGTGATGCCGATGGCGACCACGTCGTACCGGCTCGCGTCGATCGCGGCCAGCACACTCCCCGCGGTGAGGCAGGAGATGGCGTGCTCGCTGCTGCTGCCGCCGAACACGACGGCGACGCGGGGACGGCCGTTGAGGCTGTCGGTCCTGGGGGCGCTGTCGGTCATCGCGCGCTCTCCGGCAGTGCGGGAATCATCGCGCCCGACCCTACCCGGCGAGCGACCTCCGCCCGGGCAGGCGCGCATGCGGTAGGAAACACTGATCCGGTGACCCCGTCGACACCTTTCCGCAGCGATCGGCTGCATCCCTCGACCGTTGCCGTCCACGCCGGCCGGCCGGCACCGGAGCCCGACGCCCCGCTCAACCCACCGGTCGTGTTCGCGGCGACCTACGTCGGGGTCGAACCGGCCGGCCAGTCCGAACGCGGCTACGGCCGGTACGGGAATCCGACCTGGTCGGCGCTGGAGGAAGCGGTCGGAGCTCTGGAGGGCGGGGCCGCGCTGGCGTACGCGAGCGGGATGGCCGCGGCGCACGCGGCACTGGAGCTGGTTCCGGCCGGCGGGGTGCTGGTGCTGCCGACCCACTGCTACCTCGGCGTGGCCGCCGCCGCCGCCGAGCGGTCCGACCGCGACGGCCTGCAGCTCCGCCGGGTGGACGTGGCCGACACCGAGCAGGTGCTGGCCGCGGCCGGCGGAGCGGATCTGGTGTGGCTCGAGTCGCCGACCAACCCGATGATGGAGGTCGCCGACCTGCCGGCTCTCTGCGGCGCGCTCCGCGGTCGGGTGACCACGATCGTGGACAGCACCTTCGCCACCCCCCTGCGTCAGCGTCCGCTGGAGCTCGGCGCCGACCTCGTGCTGCACTCCGGGACGAAGTTCATCTCCGGCCACTCCGACGCCTTGCTGGGCCTCCTGATCGGGCGTGATCCGGACCTGATGAGCCGCCTCGAGGGCGTCCGCAAGCTGCACGGCGCGGTCCCGGGGACGATGGAGGCGTACCTGGTGCTCCGGGGTCTGCGGACCCTGCCCCTGCGGCTGAACGCCTCCGAGGCGAATGCGCAGGTCCTCGCCGAGCGACTCGCGACCCATCCCGCCGTGACCCGGGTGCGCTATCCCGGCCTGCCGGGTGATCCCGGGTACGCCGTGGCGGCGCAGACGATGAGTGGTTTCGGGTCGCTGCTGTCGCTCGAGCTGACCGACGGCGCCGCCGCGATCGCGTTCGTGCAGGCCCTCGACCTGTGGGTGTTCGCCACCAGCCTCGGCGGAGTCGAGTCGATGCTCGAACGTCGCCGCCGCTGGGCTTCGGAGCTGGCCACGGTGCCGGAGGGCCTGGTCCGGCTGTCGGTCGGGGTCGAGCACGTCGAGGACCTGTGGGCCGATCTCGCGCAGGCGCTGGACGCCGCAGCCGGCGGGTTGTCGCCGACGACCCGCTGAGCGTCGGCAGGGCCGGTAGCCGCCGCCGAGTCGCCAACGGCTCACGGCGGCCACAGGGCTTCCGCTGGGTCAGGCGGCCACGTAGGTGCGCCCGTGGGCCAATGAGGTCCGGACGGGCAGCCGGGCCAGTCCGCGGATCAGGGTGCCGGAGCGGCGCGCGCCGGGACCGTCGATCCGCAGATCGGGGAAGCGGGCGACCAGCTCGCGGACCGCGATCGTGGCCTCCAGCTTGGCCAGCGGCTGGCCGACGCAGTAGTGCATGCCGGCGGAGAACGCGAGATGGTCCCGGCTCGGACGGTCCAGGACGAACTCGTTCGGGCGCTCCACCACGTCGGGATCCCGACCGGCCCCTCCGATGAGGGTGACGACCATCTGACCCTGCGCGACCAGCTCACCGCCGAGCTCGACGTCGGCGTGCGCGACGCGAGCGGTTCGCTGCACCGGCGGGTCGAAGCGCAGCGTCTCCTCCACCGCCGCGTCGACCAGCGTCGGGTCCTCGGCCACCCGCCGCCACAGCTCCGGTCGCTGCAGCAGAGCCAGCACCGTGTTGCCGATCAGGTTCACCGTGGTCTCGAAGCCAGCGATCAGCAGCAGGGTGCACAGCGGCACCATGTCGTCGGCCCGGATCTGCTCGCCGGGGGCGGTCGCCAGCCGGCTGATCACGTCCTCCCCCGGATCGACTCGCCGCTTCTCGATCAGGGAGCTGAAGATCCGCTCCAGTCGGCGCTGCGCCTCGAACAGCTCGCGGGCATGCCGCAGCGACTGCAGGCCGCCCAGGGCACTACCGAACGTCTGCCCGTACCGTTCGAACTCCTCGCTGTCGGCGTCGGGGATTCCCAGCAGACGCGTGATCACGGCGATCGGCATCGGGCCGGCGTACCCGCCGACGAGATCGAACGACCCGCCGGGCGGCACCCTGTCCAGCAGCTCGGCGACGGTCGCGCTGATCTGCGCGTCGAAGGAGGCCACGGCCTTCGGGGAGAAGGTCGGCATCACGAACCGCCGCAGGCGGGTGTGATCGGGCGGATCGAGCTCGAGGAAGGACAGCTGCGGCGAGGCGGCTCTCTGATCGGCCGGGCGCATGTCCACCCCGAAGCGACGGTCTCGGAGCACCTGCTCGCAGATCTGGTAGCTGGCTGAGGTCCAGGCTCCGACGACCGAGGGGATCAGCGACCCGCGGCGGCGTACCTCGTCGTAGAGGGGATACGGGTCTCGGCGCCCGACTGACTCCAGGTGCAACCGGCACAGGGGGTCTCCGCGCAGATGGGCACCGTAGCGGATGACCGCACGTTCCTTGGCGAATCCGGCGACGAACCGGACCTGCTCTCGCACTGACATGATCTCCGTCTCCCGTGGACGACTCTGACCCGATGCGTCCATTCTTGCTCCCGGTCGACAAGGCCACGGCTGACAGACGTCACGCCTTCGGGGCCGGCGCGATCATGGCCGCGGCCCAGGTCACCGCAGCCTCAGGCTTCGGGAGCTCACCACTATCGCAGGGACGGGCCGAGCGGTGGATCCGGTCGATGCGGCACCGCTGTCTCGCGTCCGGCCAGCAGAGCCGCAGCATGCCGCGACGTCAGGAGAGGGAGGTAAGCGGTCACCCGGGCCTGCGCCTGGAGCCGCGCCCGGGTCTCCTCCACCGTCCTGGCCACGGTGTCACGGTCGTGCACGCCCGCGAACCTCTCCGTCAGCGTCTCGACCACCCGGGCGAACTGCCGGTCGATCTCGGCACCATCGTGAACCACCGCGTCCTCCCGCCGACGACATCGTCTGCTCGAAGGATGGCCGCGGGCGGCGGCGCGAACAAGGACGCGGGAACAGATTCACCCGGGTGATGTCGGGGGGGACGGCTCTCGGTCATCCAGGTGAGGTCGGCGATTCGGCAGCCTGTCGACGTACCTCCAGCAGCTCCACGCCGGCCGCGCGGAGAGCCTCGATCAACCCCCAGAGCGCGGCCGCGTCGGAGACGTCCACCTCGAGCGTGGTGCCCGCCGACACCACCGCCTGGATGGTGTCGAACTGGTCGACGAAACCCTCCGGCATCGCGCCGTTGATGCGAACCTCGTAGGTGGTCATGGTCCTCGTCGCAGTGATCGAACGACCGTCAGGCCAGCGCCTTCTGCTTGAGCTGCTCGAACTCGGCGGTCGTGATGGCCCCGCTGTCCAGCAGAGCCTTGGCCGACGCGATCTGGTCGGCCGCGCTCCCGGTGCCCGCGACATCGCGGATGTGGGCGTCGGACTGGGCCCGCATCTCCCGTACGCTGCTGGCCTGTCGCTCGGCCATCCCGCGTCCACGCACGACCAGGTAGATCAGCAGCGTGAGGAACGGCACCACGATCAAGGCCACCACCCAGAGCGCCTTGAACCACCCGCTCATGTCGTCACGGAACAGGTCGCCCAGGACCTGGAAGAGAACCATCAGGTAGGCGACGAAGAAGAAACTCCACACCAGGAGCCAGAAGAAGTCCCAGAAGTCCATGACAGCTGACCTTTCCACGGCGTGCGGTGTCTCCGCACACGCGATGTCGGAGTCTGTCAACGAGCAGCCGGTGTCGGCTTCACCCACGGGGGGTGAGGCCTCCGTTCGACCTCAGCGTCACCCGTGACGGGTGATCCCGCTCACCGGAGCGCGTGGCAGCATTCCCCGGCAGCCGGTCGGCAGGCGACACCCGCGGGTCGCGGCGGCAGCGGAGGCGATGATGAACGAGGCCCGAGGGCCCGAGGGCTCCGCCGGGGACGCGGTCGGTCCGGAGGACGCGTTCGGTCCGAAGGAGCGCCGCCTGGGCATCCTGCTGGCCATGGCGATGTTCGTCCTGGTGGTCGATACGTCGCTGATGAACGTGTCGATCTCCGCAGTGGTCCGCGATCTCGACACGACGGTGAGCGGCGTCCAGTCGGCGATCGCGCTCGAGGCTCTCGTCTCTGCCGCGTTCATCCTGATCGGCAGCCGAGTCGGCGACTTCATCGGTCGCCGGAAGGCCTACGTCATCGGCCTGATCGCGTACGGAATCGGTGCGGTGGCCATGACACTGGCTCAGTCGCTGACGGCCGTGATCATGTTCTGGGCGATCATCGGTGGGCTGGGCGCCTCCCTGCTGCTCCCGGCCATGCAGTCCTTGATCCACGGCAACTTCTCGGGTACCGCCCAGAAGAAGGTCTACGCGTTGGTGGGTGCGGCGGCGGCGATCGCCGCCGCCGTCGGGCCACTGCTCGGTGGCTTCATCACCACCTTCCTGTCCTGGCGCGTCGGCTTCGCGCTGGAGGCCGTGATCATCATCATCGTGCTGCTGGGCATCCGGCTGGTTCGCGACGCCGTGTACACGGGTCCTCGCGTCCTCGACCTGGGCGGCGCCGTGCTCTCCGTGCTCGGGATGGGGGGCGTCGTGCTCGGCATCCTGGTCTGGCAGGAGGGCGGTGCCTACGTCGGCGTGCTGCTGGCCGTCGGGGTGGCGGCCCTGGTGGTGCTGGCCTCCTGGCTGGTGCGCCGTCGGCGATCGGGACGTCCGACCTTGATCAACCCGGACCTCTTCGCGTCGCAGCCCTTCCGTCTCGGCATCACCGGGCAGATGATGCAGCAGATCACGCTCGGTGGGCACATGATCGCCCTGCCGATCTACCTCCAGATGGTGTTCGAGTACAACGCGATGCTCGCCGGGCTCTCGATGGCGCCACTCTCGCTGAGCATGTTCGCGATCGCGCTCCTGGCCGGTAGACGCGCAGGGCGCCGCCGGCCGAGCGTGATCATCACCGCCGGTTTCGCCCTCACCACGATCGGGACGCTGGTGCTGCTGCCCATCATCCCCCGGGCCCAGTCGGGGTGGTATCTGGTCGTGCCCTTGGTGCTGGTGGGCACCGGTCTGGGTCTGTTGGTCTCGCAGCTCAACAACTACACGTTGTCACCGATCTCGGAGGAGAGCGTCAGCGAGGCGGCCGGAGTCAACTCCGCCGCCGGCTCCTTCGGGCTGTCGTTCGGACTCGCCTTCGCCGGAGCGATCATGCTGGCCACCATCGCGCTGCTCGGCACCGCACTGGCCCAGGACAGCACGCTGCTGTCACCGGTCGACCAGGAGCGGGTGGCGACTGCGGTGGACCAGGACGCGCAGGTGATGAGCAACACCCAGCTCGAGGAGATCCTCGCCGACGAGCCCCCGGACGTTCAGGCCGAGGTGATCCGGATCAACGCTCAGGCACGGGAACGCGCCTTGCAGGTGGCCCTGCTGGTGCCGATCCTGGCCGGTGTCGTCGGGTTCCTGACCGCTCTGCGGATGCGGCGGCTGCCAGATCCGGAGCCGTTGTCGTCGGCCGAGGGGATGGTGCTGGGCTGAGATCGTGAACGTGATCAGCACGATCGGCCAGCTCCTCCCGGTAGGGCTGGCCGCGGCGCTCAGCACGGTGCCGGTGACCCTGCTGCTCGTGATCATGATGTCACCGCGCCGCAGGGTGGCCGCGGTTCCCTTCGCGCTCGGGTGCCTGGTGGGCACCCTGCTCGTCGTGCTGGCCGCCGTGGTGGCGGCGCAGTTCCTGCCCGAGCCCCGGCCACGGCAGGACGAGGAGGCAGCCGCTGTGCTGCAACTGGTCCTCGGCTCCGCACTGGTGGTGTTCGGCATCCGCGCCTGGCGACTCCGTCACTCCTCGAGCGGCACCCTGCAGCTGCCGACCTGGGCCAGCTCCGCCCTCGAGACGGTGGGGATCTTCCGGGCGTTCGGGCTGGGCGTGATCATCGAGTTCCGCCCCAAGAGCGTGCTGTTGGCCTGCGTCGTGAGTCTTCAGGTGCACGCCACGCCGCGGTCGGATCCCGCCGCCCTCGCCGTCATCATCGGCTACGCCGTCGTGGCGACGTCGACGGTGACCCTTCCCGTGCTCGTGGCGATCATCTCTCCGGAGCGGATGGAGCCCCGCCTGACGTCGGCCGCCGACACTCTCGCCGACGACGGGCAGCTGATCAGCGCTGTCGTTCTCCTGATGATCGGCGTCGTGGTGATCGGCTCCGGGCTGCAGGAACTGGGCTGACTCTCCCGCGACCCTGCCTCATGGACCGCTCGTGACCGCGAGTACGGACCGCGCTTCACCCTCACTGGGTGACGCATCAGGTCCGCCATGTGCCCCACGATGGGTGCATGCCAGCGGCTCAGATCCCGCCGAACGGACTCGATCGCCGTCCTTCCCTCGAGCACGGGCGGGTTCGGCCCCGCCCCGACGACCAGCTCGATCCCTCGTCAGCCGGAGCGCGCCAGTGGATCCCCGGCCGGCAGCCACTACCGCCGCTCGAACCGGAGTGGCTGATCGTCGATCATCTGCCGCTGTTCCATCGCTTCCACGTCCCCGCCGAGGCCGGGGGCGACACCATCGTCCACGTGCACGGTTTCGGGATCTCGGGGACCTATCTCGAGCCGACCGCGGCGCTTCTCGCTGAGCGCTATCGCAGCTACGTCCCCGACCTCCCGGGGATGGGCAGGAGCCTGCGGCCGCGGCACGGGCTCGACCTTCCGGGGCTGGCTCGCGCCCTCGTCGCCTACCTGGACGTGGTGGGAGTGGAGAAGCCCATCCTGGTGGGCAACTCGCTCGGTTGCCCGTTGATCATCGAAGTGGCGGCGAGCTTCCCCGACCGCGTCAAGGGTGCGGTCCTGGTGTCACCCGCCGGTGGGCCCAACAACCAACCGCTCGGACGGGCCGTGCGCCAGATGGCCCAGGACGGCCTGCGGGAGCCACTCTCGATGCTCCCGATCGCCACGCGCGACTACCTCCGATTCGGGGCCTTGCAGAGCCTGTCGCTGTTCAAGGCGATGACGCGCTACCCGACGCTGGCGAATCTCCATCTGCTCGACGTGCCGACGTTGGTCATCGCCGGAGTGCGTGACCCACTCGTCAAGATCTCCCGGGCCTTCGTGCTGGCCGCCCTGCCCCACGTGACCGCGGTGAGGGTTCCCGGGGCCCATGCCCTGAACTTCAGCGCCCCGGAGCTGATCGCCGAGCTCATCGACGCCCACGTCGCCAATCGCCCGCTGCTGGGTGGGGTGCACGCAAGGGACGTGGCCGAGCCGGTCCAGGTCTACGACCGACAGGACGGGGGGGATTCGTGACGAAGTCCACCAAGGGCAAGAAGATCCAGAAGAAGGCCCGAAGACACGACGTGCACGAGGCGGAGGCCGCAGATCAGCCGACCAAGCTGAAGACCAAGGCGTACGAAGCCGAGATGAAGCGGCTGCAGGGTGAGCTCGTTGCACTGCAGGAGTGGGTCAAGTCCACCGGCGCCAAGGTCGTGATCGTGTTCGAGGGCCGTGACACCGCCGGCAAGGGCGGCACGATCAAGCGGATCACCGAACGCGTCAGTCCTCGGGTGTTCCGGATCGCCGCCCTGCCCGCTCCCACCCCGCGCGAGCAGTCCCAGATGTACATCCAGCGCTACATCTCGCACTTCCCGGCCGCCGGCGAGGTCGTGATCTTCGATCGCAGCTGGTACAACCGCGCCGGCGTCGAGCCGGTGATGGGCTTCTGCACGCCCGATCAGTCGCAGAGGTTCCTCGAGCTGGTGCCGGCCTTCGAGCAGCAGATGATCCACTCCGGGATCCACTTGATCAAGTACTGGCTCGAGGTCAGCCCCGACGAGCAGACCCGGCGGCTGAAGTCGCGCATCAGCGATCCCCGCAAGTACTGGAAGCTGTCCGACCTCGACCTGTTGTCCTACAGCCGGTGGTACGACTACTCCAGAGCCCGCGACCAGATGCTCGCCATGACCGACACCGAGCTCGCTCCGTGGCACGTCGCGGTCACCGACGACAAGAAGCGTGGTCGCCTGAACATCATCACGCACCTGCTCGAACAGCTACCGTACGAGCCACTGCCCTTCCGGGACGTCAAGCTGCCTCGACGGCAGCCGCGGGGTGACTACGTCGAGCCGGAGCGCCCGCTGAACCTGATCGCGACGCACTTCTGACCTCCGCCGGCTCTCCCCGGCCGATCCGGCGCTGACACCGGTGGCGCTGCATCAGCCCACGTCGAGCTCGGGTGTCGGGGCGCCCGGCACTCGCGACCAGGTGCCGCAGGTCGAACGGGCCAACGGCCACGGTGTGAGATCCGCCGCAGCGTCGGGTCGGATGCTGTGTGAGCAGTGTTCTGTGGGACAGTAGTGACAGACCTGGAAGGCGGATCCACTGGCGTGGCTGCTTCGGCGGCAGGTCCGCTGCGCTGCCCGGACTGCGCTGCTCCGAACGTAGGGGGGATGTGTTCCAGCTCGCTCCCCGTCACCGCCCCTGGGCGCCGGCCCGTTCCGATACGCAACTCGGGACGCCGTGATGACGACCAGCCCCGAGCACCTCCAGCCGAGCGGCCAGCCCACCGCGCACCGGTCGGCGGTCGAGTGGGCGCTGCTCGATGTTCATGGTGTGATCATCGCCGTCAACGACGCCTGGCGGAGGTTCTTCTCCGAGAACGGGGGCGACGGCGTGCTCACGGGAATCGGCAGGTCCTTCCTGACGATCTGTGACGCCGCCCAGGACGAGGTGTCGGCCAAGGTCGCGGTCGGCATTCGAGCAGCGATCGCCGGTGAGCTCCCGGCGCCCATGACCGTGCAGCTGGCGTGTGACACACCCGATGAGCCGCGGATCTTCGACCTGCTGGTGTCCTCTCGTTTCAACGACGAGGGCGACCCGGTCGGCGCCACCGTGACGCTCTCCCCGGTCACGGATCACCGACCGAACGTGGAAACGGTGTCCGAGACGAAGCTGCACCCACCGTCGCCTCGGACGGACTGGCTCGACCGCCCGCGTCTGGTTGAGCAGATGAACGAAGGCACTCAGCTACCCGTTCTGCTCGTCGCCGCCCCTGCCGGGTACGGCAAGTCCACGCTCGTGGCCCAGTGGGCGGGTGACCACGCCGGTCCGGTGGCCTGGGTCCAGCTGGACCCGGCCGACAACGACCCCACGAGGCTCTGGGCGCATCTGGCGGCGGCGCTGGCCCGCGTCGGCTGCACCGTGGACGTCAATGTGGCGGAGTACGTGGCGATGAACGCGACGGCCATCTCGGCGCGCGTGGTCCCTCGCCTGGTCGAGGCCATGGCCGACTTCCCCGGTCCGCTCACGATCGTTCTCGAGGACTGCCACGTCCTGCGCTCCGCCGACTGCCTGGAGGAGCTCGGTCTGCTGATCGAGAATCTCCCGGATCAGGCACACGTGGTCATGGTCTCCCGTTCGGATCCCCGGCTGCGCCTGGCCCGCTTGCGGGTGGAGGGCCGCCTCCGCGAGATCCGGACCAGTGACCTCACCTTCACCGCGGCAGAAACCGAGCGGCTGCTCGCCGATCAGGGCATCACCGTGTCCGGAACGGCGCTGTCGGAGCTGGTCCAGCTGACGGAGGGCTGGCCGGCCGCGGTCTATCTCGCCGCCCTCTATCTCAGGGGTCGAGGGGATCCGAGTGCGTCGGTGGCGAGGCTCAGCGGCAGCAACCGGTTCATCGCCGACTACCTGAGTGAGGAGGTGCTCAGCCGGCAGGACACGGAGGTACGCGAGTTCATGCTGAGCATGTCGGTCTTCGATCGGTTCAACACCTCCCTCGCCGACTACGTCACCCAGGGCCGGTTCTCCGCGCGTCTGCTCCAGCAGCTCGAGCGGACGAACCTGTTCCTGATCCCGCTCCACGGAGGCAGCTGGTTCCGCTTCCACCACCTCTTCGCGACGTTCGCCTCCAGCGCGCTCGAGATCGAGGACCCCGAGCGCGTCATCGAGCTGCACCGGCGGGGCGCACAGTGGTTCGCCGCGCACGACGACGTCGAGCAGGCCGTTCACCACACGCTGGCGGCGGGAGACGAGACCGAGGCCGCACGCCTGGTCCAGAAGAACTGGCTGAGCTTCTTCGATGCTGGCCGATCGGCCACGGTGTCGGCCTGGTTGCTGGCCCTGCGCGGGACCGAGGCCGACACCGACGCGGCCGCCACCGTCACGGGTGCCTGGATCGCGGCCCTCACCGGTGACCGGACCGAGCTGCGGCGACGTGAGATCGCACTGGAGTCGATGGCCGGAGACGACCCCCTGCCCGACGGGACGAAGTCCACCCAGTCGGCGTTGGTGCTGATCCGCGGGCTGTTCGGCCTGGCCGGCCCGGACAGGATGCTGGCGGACGCGCTCCGGGCGGTCGAGCTCGAGGGCGATTCCAGCACGCCTTGGCACGCGGTCGCCTCGGCCGCCCTGGGGCACGCCGCCTTCGTCAGCGGGGACATCCGCCTCGCTCGGACGAGCCTCGGCGAGGCCCTCCGCTCACCGGTTGCCCCGATCACCGTACGCATCCTCGCGCTCGGCATCCTGTCGCTGGGTGAGGCCGAGCAGGGCAACACCGCCGTCAGCATCGCGCTGGCGGACGAGGCGATGGACATCGTGACGGCGCACGCCATGGAGGAGATGCCGCAGGCGCTTCTCGCCTTCACCGCCCGAGGTGCGGCGCTGGCCTCGACTGGCAGGTTGGCAGAGGCGACAGCGACCCTGGACGACGGCCTTCGCTCCCGCCGACGCGCCCCGGGCCTCAGTCCGTGGCCACTCCTGCACCACCTCATGGTGATGGTGGCCGTCGCGACGCGCACCGGTGACAGGGTGCGGGCGGAAGAGCTGCTGGCCGAGATCGATGAGCTGGCCCCGTGGACCGACGAGTCCATGGCGTTCACGCACGGCAGGATCGACGAGCTCCGTCAGCGACTCACCCGACGCCGGGCCGACGAGGTGAAGGCCGGGGGTGCCCTGACACCCCGCGAGCAGGAGATCCTGCGACGGCTGCGCGGCACCCAGACCCTGCGGGAGATCGCGGCCGACCTGTACGTCTCGCACAACACCGTCAAGACGCTGACCCTGTCGCTGTATCGCAAGCTCGGCGCCCACTCCCGCTCCGAGGCACTTACCCTGACCAACGGCCGACCGCACCCCTGACACCGCCCGGCCGGGGCACCCCCGCCCGGGTCAGCTGCGCTCCCCACGAGATATCACCCGGGTGAGATGGGTGTCGGATGATGACAACTCACCCACATCAGCGCCTGAATATCGTCTGAGAGATCGAGGCGTGAGGGAGCAGACGAGATGCCGGTAGCACGGTCGAAGCCTGCGGTCGCGCGCGTTCCGCCTCCCGACCTCCCCTCGGCCGGGGCGCGGATCATTCCGCGCCCTCGACTGATGACGCGTCTCGATACCGCGAGTCGGACGTCGCGCCTGGTGGTGGTCGGGGCCGAGGCCGGCGCGGGCAAGACCTCCCTGGTGGCCTCCTGGGCGCATCAGGCCGGCCCTCGTACCGGGGTCGTCTGGCGCGATCTCGGGCACGCCGACCACGTGGACGAGGTGCTGGATGACCTCGCCGGCGAGCTGGCGGATCCGCTGGTCGGCGACCGTGGTCTGCGCGCGGTCGACCAGCGGCGGCAGGGCCCGGCGCCGGTCGGATCGATCCCGCTCGACCGCTCGATCGTCGTCCTCGACGACTTCCCGGTCGAGCCCGAGAACGCGGTCGCCGTCGCTTTGGACCGACTGGTGCACCGGATCGGTGACCGCGCCTGCGTGGTTCTCGTGTGCTCGGCCTCGCCGGCGCTGGATCTACAACGGCTGGGTGTCGGCCCGGAGTGCCGAGACCTCACCTCGCGGGAACTGGCGATGAACAACGCGGAGATCGCCGCCGTCCTGTCTCGTGAGGGTGTCGATCCGACCCCGACCGTCGTCGACGGACTCCGTGAGCGGACCAGCGGGTGGGCGTGGGGAGTGCGCCGGGGCGCCTCGCTGCTCGCCCGCTCAGCATCGATCGTCGAGGCTTTCGCAGAGATCGATCTGGCGCTCGCCGACTACCTCCAGCACTCGATCCTGCGCGATCTGTCAGTCCCGTCGACGGAGATGCTCATCGCGACCAGCGTGGTCGCCGAGGTGTCCCCCGACCTCGCGTCCGCCATCCTCGGCGCCGACCGTGGACTGCCCGGTGACATCAGCGCCCAGGCACGCGGATTCGTCCGGCTCCGGGCGGACGGTTCCTTCACCGTTCACCCCTTGCTGCGCCGACACCTGGTGAACCGGCTACGACGCCACCCCGCGGCAGCTCGCGACGCCGGGCGCCGGGCCGCCCAGCACACGGTGGAGACAGGTGACCTCGACGGCGCCATCGCCATCGCCCTCGAGCAGTCCGACTGGACCTGGGCGGCTCAGACGCTGGTCGAGTCGCTCCACATCCCGCGCCTGCTGGTGATGGGCAGCGATCCCCTGCTCGATGGTGAGCACGTCATCGACAGCGTCGGAGCGGCCCAGCCGATGCTGACGGCGGCGGCGGCGCTGGGTCGGGCCTGGCCCGACCTGGCCGTACGCGTGGTGTCGGACGCGTCGGTGGATCAGGATCGCACCGACGCGGGCAGCTCCGCCGCTCAGCTGAGTGAGTCGCTGGTCCGGATGGCGTTGGCCCGATGGCAGGGCGAACCCGACACCGGGCTGCGGCAGCTCCGAGCGGCGATGGCACTGCTGCCGAGGCTGTCGCTCACGCAACGGGTCACGACGCCGGAGCTGGCGCCGCTCCTCCAGTCCCATGCGGCGGCGTTCGAGGTGATGAACGGTGCACCAGACCGAGCCAGGGTGGCGCTCGAGCGCGGGGCGCGAGCGTTTCGACCGAAGCAGGGTCCGACCAGTGCGGCCGCGACCATTGCCGCCGCCGCGTGCCTGGGTCAGCTCGCCTGGCAGGAGGCACTGGCGGGCGAGCTGGCGAGCTCGTCGCGTCATGCTGCGGCGGTCCTGACCGCACGCCCGGCCGACAGCAACGAGGTGGGTGTCGTCCACGCGCAGCTGGCCACCATCTGGTGCCAGGTCTCCCGGGACGAGCTCG
The DNA here is from genome assembly GCA_036524985.1 of Microlunatus sp. Lineage (GTDB taxonomy): Bacteria > Actinomycetota > Actinomycetes > Propionibacteriales > Propionibacteriaceae > Microlunatus. Next base: position 14,954 of record DATDBH010000072.1, read on the forward strand.
ACCAGGCGGTTCAGCGCTTCCAGAGCGTCGACAACCGCCGCTCGATGCCGGCGGACGGGGCCTTCCTGCCGGAGCTCGCCATGGCCACCGGGCTCGTCGCAGCACGCCTGGGTGCAGCCGTCGGACACGGCGGGGTCGGCTACGAGCTCCATCAGGTGTGCACCTCGCTCCCCTGCGCCCGGGAGTACGAACACCAGCTGAACCTCATCCGAGCCGAGACCGAGCTGAATGCCGGTCTGCCGACGGCTGCTCTCCACCTACTCGCCGACGCCACCCCGCTCGGGGCCGAGGTCCATGCGTTGAGAGCTCGGGCCTGGATCCAGCTGGGAGACCTGGCCTCTGTCGGTGCATCGCTGCGGGTCCGCCCGGTGGAGGCGATGGCCCTGCTGCCCCGGCTGCAGCTCGATCTCATCGAGGCCTGGCTCGCGCGGGCGCACGACGACCGAGTCCGCCAGCGGTCCCTCATCGACCGGGTCCTGCGGGCCGCCGGACGCGAGCAGCTGCGCGCACCCCTCGCGTGGGCGAAGTCCTGGCTGCTCGACGTGATCGGCTCGGACCCCGGCCTGCTCCAACGACACGGGACGTTCCTGGCGTCCATCCGCACCGTAGGGCTGGGTCTCCCCGACAGCACGCACCGGCCGAGCACCGTGGCTGCGCCCGTCTCCGACCTGACGCAGCGGGAGATCGACATCCTGCAGCGGCTCGGCGCGCTGAGCACCAACGAGGAGATCGCCGCCGACCTCTTCCTCTCGCCGAACACCGTCAAGACCCACCTGAAATCGCTCTACCGCAAGCTCGAGGTGACACGTCGCTCCGACGCCTTCCGGCGGGGGCGTGCCCTGGGTCTGTGCTGAGCACCATGGGGTCTGTGCTGAGCACCATGGGGTCTGTGCTGAGCACCATGGGGTCTGTGCAGAGCGGCTCAGCGACGGACGATCAGATCGGTTCCGGTCGCAGCACGTGCAGAGCCACCACGTAGTCGACCCCGGTGACGCTCGACAGCTGCGCGAGGACGGTCTGGAGCCTCAGGTGGGACGCGCGCACGGTCACCACCGTGGTCTGGACCACCCGGTGCGACCACCCCAAGTGGTGGAGTGCGGCCGCGCCGAGGCGACCACCGATCCTCACCTCGCAGTACGGCAGGCGAGCCGTCCTCGATCCGGTACGACCGGGGCGGGAGGGCTGCTCCGGGTGGATCTCCCTCAGGGACTCGTGGACCTCGTGCGGGGTGAGTCCGAAGTCCGCCAAGGCGATCAGCAACAGGTCCAGGTCGTCGGGTCGGCGCAGCCGCGACCACAGGATCGTGCTCGTCCCCACCTTTGCCACCCGCGCGGTCGGATCGATCCGGCGGACCTCGTCACACACGTCCCCGTCCAGGCCGATCTCGTACAGCCGATCGGCATCGGGATGATCGGTAGCGCTCAGCACCATCGTGGCTCCTCGCCCGTTGGCCTGTCCCGGTCACCTGAGTAGACCCGAGGACAGCCTCACCACACCCCACGATTCTGCTGGTCGTGGTCGGTCGATGCTTCACCCGGCCGGGGTGAATCGAGTGGGTCCCGAGCGATCACGCGGTGGTCGAGCGCGCTCGCTGAGGCGTCACCGCCCGCTGGACGTCCACCTGGGCCGGCCTCGCTGACCGGCGTCGCCGGATTGCCTTGCTGATCTCGACCACGATCGGCAGAGCGGCCGCCAGGAGCACACAGACGAGCCACTGCCCAGGGCTCAGGGGTGTGGTCAGCAGGGCCTGCTGGAGGGTCGGCAGCTGAGTGGCGAAGAACATCATCATGACCGGGATCGTCGCGATCCCCGCTGCCTTGACGAGCGGCGCTTCGAGGCCGCTGCCCGGATCCCGCCGATTGACCACGGCGTTCATGGTCGTGCCGAGGCCCATCACCACGAAGGTCATCGTGAGTGAGATCGAAGGACGGTCGGTGCTCGGCTCGTCCGGTCCGGCGACCAAGGGGAGCAGTGCGGCGAGGAAGAGCACAGCGGCGTAGCCGATCCAGGTCAGCACCGCGGCACGGTTGGTGATGGCCACCGCCGGGTCCCGCGGCGGCCGGTTCATGACGTCGGGATCACCGGGGTCGATCGCGATGATCGCGACGCCGACGGCGGTGGCGAAGAACAGCAGGTAGAGCACCATCGGTGGCGTCAGCGCCACCCCCTGGTTGACGTTCAGGATCGTGGCGGCCAGGAACAGGAAGATCAAGGCGAGCAGCTGGGTCATCTGGTAGCGCACGTAGGAGACGATCTTGTCGTAGACGCGTCGTCCGATCTCCACCGCGTGCACGAGGGTGCCGAAGTTGTCGTCGGTCAAGATCATCCGAGCGGCCTGCTTGGTGACCTCGCTGCCGCTGCCCATCGCGACCCCGATGTCGGCCTGCTTGAGGGCCGCGGCGTCGTTCACGGCGTCGCCGGTCATGGCGACGATCAGGCCGTCCTCCTGCATGGTCCGCGCCAGCCGGAGCTTGTCCTCGGGCGACACCCGGCCGAACACGTGCAGCTCGGGCAGTCGTGCTCGGAGCTCCCGGTCGGACAGGGCGCGCAGCTCGGCCCCGCTGATGGCGCCCGGCCCCAGGCCCAGCGATGCCCCGATGGCCTGCGCGGTCACCGCGTGGTCGCCGGTGATCATCCGCACGTCGATCCCGGCCGCCAGCGCGATCGTCACCGCGCTCTTGGCCTCGGCGCGGAGCGGGTCGATGATGCCGGCCATCGCCACGAACCCGAGGTCGTGGATGAGCGACATCGGATCGGTCGTCATGCTCGCCAGGGAGTCGGCGTCGACCAACCGGATCGCGAACGCGAGCACCCGCAGGCCGTCGCGGCCCATCCGCTCGTTCGCCGCGGCGAGACCGGCCTGAGCCTCCTCGATCGGCACCTGCGAACCACTCAGCGGACCCCCGGCCATCGAGCAGCGGGCCAGCACGACATCGGGCGCGCCCTTGACCAGCGCGACGACGTGCTCGGATCCGTCCAGCGTGATCCGGTGGAAGGTGGCCATGAACTTGTAGTCGGAGTCGAACGGCACCTCGGCGAGGCGCGGGTAGGCGCGCCGGGTCTCCTCCACGTCGACGCCGATCTTGGCCGCCAGCACGATCAGGGCCGCCTCGGTGGGATCGCCGATCACCGTGCCGTCCTTGGTCACCACCGCGTCCGTGTCGAGAGCCAGACCCAGGCCGAGTCGGGTGAAGTCGGGTGGCGGCTGACCGGCGACCGAGGTGATCGCTCCGGCCGTGCTGTAGCCCTCCCCCGTCACGGAGTACCAGGAGCCGCCGGCGTACAGCGTGGAGACCATCATCTCGTTCAGCGTCAACGTCCCGGTCTTGTCGGTGTTGATCGCGCTCGTGGCCCCCAGCGTCTCCACGTCGGTCAGGTTCTTCACGACGGCCTTCGCTTCGGCGAGCTGCTTGGCCCCCATCGACAGCAGACCCGACACGAAGGCGGGCAGGCCGGTCGGCATGGCCGAGATCGCCATCGCGGTGCCGAGCAGCAGCAGGTCCTGCCACGGTATCCCCCGCAGCAGCCCGACCACGATGATCACCGCCACGGCCCCCCAGGCGATCAGGCCGAGCACCTTGGTCAGGGTGTCCAGTTCCTTCTGCAGCGGCGACCTGGTCCTCGACACCTTGGTGAGCATGGTGGCGATCTGACCCATCTGGGTCTGCATCCCGGTCGCGGTGACGACCATGGAACCGGTGCCACGGGTCACCGAGGTGTTCTGGAACAGCATGTTCGTCTGATCACCCAGCCCGACGTCGCCGGCGTCGAGGGCGCGCGCGTCCTTGGGGATCGGCGCGCTCTCGCCGGTCAGCGCCGCCTCTTGGGTCTCCAGGGTGGCCGACCGGAGGATCCGGCCGTCGGCGGGGATGATGTCCCCCGATTCGATCTCGATCACGTCGCCGGGAACGATCTCGGTGGCCGCGATCAGGCTGACCTGACCGTCACGGACGACGCGAGCCTGCGGCACCTGCAGCTTCGCGAGCGCGTCGACGCTGGCCCGGGCCTTGAGCTCCTGCCGAGATCCCAGGACCACGTTCAGCACGATCAGCAGGCCGACGATCACGCCGGTGGACACCTCGCCGATCGCGATGCTGACCAGCGTGACGACGATCAGCATGAGGTTCATCGGATCCCGCAGCTGCGCGAGCGCGACGGCCACGATCGACGGCGGCTTCTCCGCGGCGATCTCGTTCCGCCCGTACTCGGCCACGCGGCGGACCGCTTCGGCGCGCGACAACCCGTGCTCGCGGTCGGATCCGAGCTCATCGATCACCGCCTCGGGCGTGGCGGCATAAGCGGGGCCTGCGAGAACTGCAACTAGATGATGAGGCGCGCCGGTGGTCATGCCGACCAGCTCCCTTCCGGATGTCGTGTCGGCGTGCGGCGGGGAGTCGGTCAGGTGGTCTTCGCCTGCTGACGGCTCGAGATCAGGGCCCAGATGACGAGGACGTCGATCGCGATGACGACGATGGCCCACAGGGGCGCGTACGGCAGCCAGGTGAAGTTGATCAAGGCTGCGACAGCGGCCACCACGATGCCGGCCATCTTGGCCCAGCCCTGGCCCATCAGCAGGCAGATGCCGATCGCCACCAGAGCGAGACCGAGCAGCAGGTGGATCCACCCCCAGGCGGTCAGATCGAAGGAGTAGATGTAGTTCGGGAGCACGACGATGTACTGGTCGTTGACGATGGCGGCCAGCGCCTGGAGGGCCTGGAAGCCTCCCCCGACGATCATCATGACGCCGGCGAAGACGGACACGCCCTGCGCCCAGGGCGCCGGCAGCTGGTGCTTGGAGGTAGCCATGAACTTCCCACTCTCGATCGGACTGAGCGCGATGCTAGTGAGGCCGGCAGACGGAGCGATTCACCCTGATCGGGTGAACCACTCAGTCCGGCGGCCGAGCTGCGCCGGTCGTTCGGGGCGGTTCCACCAGGTGTCGCACCTGGACCTCGGCCGATGTGGCCGACTCCGTCTCCGCCGGTGACGCCACCGGTGACGCCGCGGCCAGCCAGGCCACCAACGGGCTGGCCGTCAGACCGTGCAGCAGCACGCTCAGCAGCACCGTGAGACCGATGGTGGCGACGACGACGTCGACCTCGCCCGGGATGCCGTGCAGATCCTCCGCGGCGATCAGGGCGAACACGACAGAGGCGAGACCCCGAGGGCCGAACCAGCCGAGGAAGATCACCGAGCGCCAGTCGAGCCTGGCTCCCAGCAACGCCAGGGCGACCGGGATCATCCGCACGACCGTGAGGCTGACCACCGCGTACAGCAGGATGCGCCAGCTCCAGTCGGCGGCCAGGGTGGGCACCGCCAGTGCGCCGAACAGCAACCAGCAGAGCATCGAAGCGAGCCCGCAGGTCTGCTCGACGTAGTACACCTCGGCTTTCCCCCCGCGTCCGGCGCTCGCGCCGAACGCGATGCCGGCCACGAAGGCGGCGACGTAGCCGTTGGCCAGCAGCAGCGTCGCCACCACGAAGGCCAGCAGCGCCAGCGCGAGCACCGCGGGTCCGGCGATGGCTTCCGAGCTCCAGCCGCGACGATGGGCGATGCGGAGCGAGGAGCCACCGGCGATCCCGATCGCCAGTCCGACGACGACACCGACCGGCAACCCCAGCAGCGCCGTCGCCAGACCGAAGTCGGAAGGGCTCCCGGACTGGAGCACGATCATCGCCAACGCCGTGGTGACCACCGGGGTGGCGATGCCGTCGTTGAGGCCGCTCTCGACGTTCAGGGTCTGTCGCATGCGATAGGGAACCCGCTGATCCGTCATCACCGTGGCTCCCAGCGCGGCGTCCGTCGGCGCCAGCGCCGCCCCCAGCAGCAGGGCATAGCCCAGGCTCAGGCCGAGCACGCTCGTCCCGGCGACGGTTCCCAAGACGATCGTCACGGGCAGTCCGATGCCCAGCAGCCGGACGTAGCGGCCGGCGTCATCTCTCAGGGTCGAGAACCGCACCCGGCTGGCATCGGCGAACAACACCCAGACCAGGGTGACCTCGGCCATCAGCTTGGTGACGTGGGGGTCGGGCGCGATCTGCAGCAGCTTCACGCCCTCGGCCAGCAACAGTCCCACCGCGACGAAGTAGATCGGTGCCGAGATGGATCGTGTCCGGCCGGAGACGAGTGCCCAGACGAACACGGCACCGAGGATCAGGGCCAAGGCGGGCAGGTACATGAGCGAGCCTTCTTCACTACCTGTGGGGGCACCGGCGACTGCCGTGATGTTGCCACCCGCAGAGGGTCACCGCTTCACCCGTCGCGGGGGATAGCCAGTGGGTCAGCGGATCTCTAGGCTCAGCCCGGTGAGCGGGAATGTTCAGTCCGGCGCCGCCGTCCCGCGGTGGCACTCGCTCGTGCCCGGCATCGCCTTGGTCGGGACCTATCGACGCGAGTGGTTGGGCAAGGACGTCGTCGCCGGGCTCGTGCTGTCCGCACTCCTGGTGCCGCAGGGGATGGCGTACGCCGAGCTGGCCGGCCTCCCCCCGGTCACCGGGCTGTACACGTCGATCCTGTGTCTGATCGGCTACGCGATCTTCGGCCCCTCGAAGGTGCTCGTGCTCGGTCCCGACTCCGCGCTCGGCTCCATGATCGCTGCCACCACGGCGCCGCTGCTGCTGGCCGGTGGAGATCCGGCCCGAGCCGTGGCTCTCGCCTCCCTGCTGGCGATCTTCGTCGGTGTGATCATGGTGGCCGCCGGCCTGGCCAAGTTCGGCTTCATCGCCGATCTGCTCTCCAAACCCACCCAGATCGGCTACATGAACGGGCTGGCCCTGACCATCATCGTCAGCCAGCTGCCCAAGCTGCTCGGCTTCTCCGTCGATGTCGACGGTCTGCTGCGGGAGGTCGGCGGCGTGATCACGGGTGTGGTCGAGGGTGCGGCGAACCCCACCGCTGCGGTCATCGGCATCGCTTCGCTGGTCGGCATCCTGCTGCTGAACAAAGTGCTGCCCAAGCTGCCGAGCGTGCTGATCGTCGTCGTGCTCGCCGCCCTCGCAGTGAACTTCCTCGACCTCGCGGACCGCGGCGTGGACACCATCGGTGTGCTGCCCCAGGGCTTCCCGCCACTCACGTTGCCACTGGTGATGTGGTCCGACATCCCGGTGCTGGTCATCGGCGCTCTCGCCATCGCCGTGGTCGCCCTGGCCGACACCATGTCGACCGCATCGGCCTTCGCGGCTCGTCGGGGCGAGCAGGTGCGGGGCAACCAGGAGATGATCGGCATCGGGGCTGCGAACATCGCCGCCGGGTTCTTCCAGGGCTTCCCGGTCAGCACCAGCGGCTCGCGCACCGCCGTTGCCGAACAGGCCGGGTCCCGGTCGCAGATCACCGGTCTGGTCGGGGCCGCCGTCATCGCCGTCGTCCTGGTGTTCGCCACCTCGTTGATGCAGTACGTCCCGCAGCCCACCCTCGGCGCCATCGTGATCGCGGCCGCGGTGTCCCTGGCCGACGTGTCGGGCACCCGACGCCTCTGGCAGCAGCGTCGGATGGAGTTCTGGCTGTCGATCATCGCCTTGCTGGGGGTCGCCTTCCTGGGCGTCCTGCCGGGCATCGTGGTGGCCGTCCTCCTGTCGATCCTCAACGTGTTCCGCCGGACCTGGTGGCCGCACCAGGCCGAGCTCGGCAGGACGGCCGGAACAGCCGGCCTGCACGACCTGACGCGTCACCCCGAGGCTGAGATCCTGCCGGGCCTGGTCGTCTACCGCTTCGATGCCCCGTTGATCTTCGCCAACGCCCGGATGTTCTCCGAGGCGATCCGCGGCCTGCAGGCCGACCGCACAGCACTGCGCTGGATCGTGATCGCCGCCGAACCGGTGACCGATGTCGACACGACCGCCGCGGACATGCTGGAGGATCTGGACGCGTGGTTGAACGAGCGCGGCGTCTCGTTGGTGTTCGCCGAGCTCAAGGACCCGGTCCGCGAGAAGATCGAGCGCTACGAGCTCACCCGGACGATCGACCCCGCTCACTTCTTCCCCACCGTGGAGGCCGCCGTGGCCGAGTACGTCCGTCAGACCGGTGCGACCTGGCAACCCAGCGGGGCGACGAAGTGACCGCGCAGCGCGGTGCGTGGATCACGCCGTCGCGTCGGTTGGCCGCGGTGGTTGCGCTGGTGGCTCTGCTCGCCCTCGTCGTGTTCCTGGTGCTCGCGGCCGTATCGCACTGGGTCGTGTTGCTGGTGACCGTCGTGTCCATGTCGGCCTTCGTCGTCGCGGCCTGGTACGTCGTGTCGCGGCACGGTGCGGCCAGAGCCGTGGCCGCCGTGGTGGCCGTGGGGGCGATCGTCGTGTTCCTGATCGCCGTGGTGACGAGCGAGAGCCTCCGGGTGCTGCTGGTCGCCCTGCTGCTGGCCGCTCTCTCCATCGGTGCGGCCGGTTACGCGCTGCGGACCCGGGAACCGGAGGTGGTCGCGCCATCGGCCCCACCGGCGCACCACCCGGTGCTGCTGATGAACCCTCGATCGGGCGGGGGGAAGGTGGGGCGCTTCGGACTCGTCGACCGCTGCCGGCAGCTCGGCATCGACGCGGTGGTGCTGCACCCTGGCGACGACCTGCGACAACTCGCCGAGTCGGCCGTCGCGGAGGGCGCCGACCTCCTCGGGATGGCCGGCGGAGACGGCTCTCAGGCACTGGTCGCCTCGGTGGCGAGCCGACACGGACTGCCGTTCGTGGTCGTCCCGGCCGGCACCCGGAACCACTTCGCCCTGGACCTGGGCATCGATCGCGACGACGTGCCCGGCTCCCTCGAGGCGTACCGCGACGGCGTCGACACCGTGATCGACCTGGCCGAGGTCAACGGACGAGTCTTCGTGAACAACGCCGCCATGGGTGTCTACGCGACCATCGTGCAGTCGGCGGACTACCGCGATGCCAAGGTGGCGACGATGGCCGAGATGCTGCCCGATCTGCTCGGGCCGGCGGCCGCAACGTCCGACCTGCACGTCACGCTGCCGTCCGGTGAGGACCAGGTGGCCGGTCAGCTGCTGCTCATCTCGAACAACCCCTATCAGCTGCACCAGCTGCGCGGGGGTGGCAGGAGAGAACGTCTGGATGCGGGTGTCCTCGGGGCGGCGTCGGTGACGGTGTCCACCGCCGCCGACATCGAGGCACTCACCGCGCTCGAGCTGGCCGGGCGGGTGAGCCAGTTCCGCGGCTGGCAGGAGTGGACCGCGCCGGTGATCGAGGTCCAGTCTGATCGGCCGGTGGAGGTCGGGGTGGACGGCGAAGCCCTGGTCCTCGATCCACCGCTACGATTCGCGAGCCGTCCGGGCGCGCTCACCGTGCGTCTCCCCCGTGCGGCCACAACCACAGGACCCGTCGCCGCACACCCGCAGCTGACCGACAGATCCACCATCGTCGCCCTGTGGCAGATCGCCGTCGACTCCGGAAGAGGAACCAGATGATCACGCTCCCCTCGGTTGCGGATGCCTCGACCGAGCGACCGCCGCGGACGCCCGTCCTGCGGGAACTGGGTCGGGCCGATCGAGCGGTCTACCGCGCCGTGGCCGGTTTCTCCACCCCCGCACTGGATCAGCCGCTCCGCAGGGTCTCCGACTTCGCCAACCACTCCAAGCCGTGGTTCATCATCGCCGGCGGCCTGGCGGTGTTCGGCGGCTCCCGTGGGCGGTTCGCCGCACTCACCGGTGTCGGCGCCATCGGCCTCACGTCGCTCGTGGTGAACCAGCCGATGAAGCTCGCCCGGCGCCGGCTGCGGCCCGACCGTCAGCTCCTCGGAGTTCCCCAGTCCCGCTGGGTGCTGATGCCGACGTCGACCTCCTTTCCCTCCGGGCACGCCGCGTCGGCGGCAGCCTTCGCCACCGCGGTCGGTCACCTGCTGCCGGGCACCCGGTGGCCCCTGCGCCTGACGGCCACCACCGTCGCCTTCTCCCGCGTGTACACCGGCGTGCACTATCCCGGCGACGTGATCGTCGGCGCAGGAGTCGGCGCCCTGCTCGGTGCGGCGACCTCCCGGATCGCGGTCCGGATCGCCCGAGCGCACGCCGACCGGTCGGCCCGGACAGGGGCGACGGAGGCGACGCCAGAGCTGTAGCGCACCCGCTCGATCGACCGGGCGCGCGTCAGTCCGTGACGTCCCGGCCGCCGCGCCGGATCATCCGCACCGCCTGATCCACGTTGCCGTGCAGGTGGTCGCGTCCGATGAGATCGACGAAGCCATCACGCTCCAGCACGGCAACCACCGTGGGCTTCACTCTGGCCAGCTGCAGATCCAGGCCGGCCCGGCGGGTGAGCCTCGTGATCGCCGCGATCTGAGCCGTGCCTTGCGAGTCGATGAAGTTGACGCCGGCACAGTCCAGCACCAACCCCCGTAGATCCTGCCGCTCGTGGATCAGGTCGCGGGTGCGATCCTCCACCGCCTCACAGCTGGCGAAGAAGAGTCCGCCGTCGATCCGCAGCACGGCCACCGCGGGATCGAGCTCGTCGTCGGGGTGCGCCGAGACATCCCGGTACGCCGTCGTGCCACGCTGCTTGCCGAGCTCGGGCAGCTGAGGATGGGTGGCCACCCCGATGAGCCACAGCAACGACAACACGACCCCGACGACGACCCCGGCCAGGACCCCGACCAGCAACGTCGCCACGATGGCGACCAGGGCGATCCAGAAGTCGAAACGCTGCACCCTGGCCAGCCGACGCATCTCGGTGATGTCCATCATGCCCATCACCACCGCCTCGATGATCAGGGCGGCCAGCACCGGTTTGGGCAGGCCGGAGAACAGGGGGGCCAGGAACAACAGCGCGAGCAGCACGGTCACACCCGAGACGATGGACGCCAGTCCTGTCCGGGCGCCGGAGTGGTCGTTCAGCGAGCTGGCCGACAGGCTGGTGGAGACCGGCATGCCCTGGAAGAGACCCGCGCCCGTGTTCGCCAGGGCCTGCGCCACGGACTCCTGGTTGATGTCGATCTGGTAGTCGTGCTTCGCCGCGAAGGCTCGAGCATCGCCCGCGGTCTGGGAGAAGCCGATCAGCAGCAGCGCCACGGCCGCCGTGAGCACGGTGCCGGCGTGCTCGACGAGCAACCCCAGATCCGGGGCGCTCAGCCGCGGCAGACCGCTGGGGATGTCGCCGACGACGGAGACGCCCCGCTCGTCGAGCCCGAACGCCCAGTTGGCCAGCAGACCGCCGACCACCAGGACGAGGGCACCGGGAACGCCGGGTCGGAGTCGCCGCAGACCGAACACCACCACCAGCGCGCCCACCCCGACCAGCAGGGTGAGAGCGTGGGCCTGAGACAGCGACCCCAGCCACGACCACAGCTCGCGCAGCGCATTCGACCCGGAGGCCTCGGTGCCGGTCAGCTTCGGCAGCTCCCCGATGACCACGTCGATCGCGGCACCGAACAGGAATCCGGTGACCACGGCCCGGGACAGGAATCGGGCTATCCAGCTCATCCGAGCGAGCGCCAGGATCAAGAACAGCAGGCCCGAGACGAGGGTGATGCCGGCGACGAAGACCGCGGCCTGAGCCTGGTCGACGACACCAGCAGTGAGCACGGCGCTGGCCGCGACCGCGGCCAGGCCCGAGCTCGGCCCCATCGAGATCTGCCGGCAGGTGCCGAAGACGGCGTACAGGATGGCACCGATGGCCGCGGCGTAGAGACCGTTCTGCAAGGGGATCCCGGCGATCCCGGCGTAGCCCAGGTTCTTCGGGATGATCAGCGACGCAACGGCGATCCCGGCGATGAGGTCGCCCCGCAACCAAGGACGGCGGTAGTTCCGGAGCACCCCGACGAGCGGAACCAGCCGCGGACCGCGCCGGCTCGTCGGCATCGCGCGCGGCTGCCCCCCATCCGCCACGGCACCGGGTCAGCTGGTGATCGGGTCCGCAGCAGGCGTCGCATCTCGGTCGACGTCGTCGAGGTCGGCCTTGAGCTGCTTCGCCTCGATCTTCTCCGCCCGCTGCAGCTCACGCTCGATCTTGGCGCCCATGTCGGCCACCCCGACGACGATCAGTCCCGCCTGCCCCGCGTCGAGGTGCTCACCGAGATCCTTGAGGTCGGCGCGGCTCATGCCCGCCGCTGCGTGACCCGCCAGCGCACCGAGGGCGGCCCCGCCGGCGGTGGTCGCCGCGAGCAGGCCGCCACCGATCGCCGCGAACGGGAACAGCGCGACGACCAGACCGGTGGCCAACCCGAGGCCGCCACCGAGCACGCCGCTCACCCTGGTCGGCGTCTCGTGCGTCTTCACGATCTTCACCTTGCCGTCGTCCCGCTTCTCGACCACGGCCGCGTCGTACGCGTCGATCAGTCCGGCCTTCCGGTGCAGGTCCTTGACCGCGTCGTAGTCGGCCTTCGCAGCCGCCGCATCCGGGTAGGTGCCGACGTAGACCATGAATGTGTCGATCGCCATGAGCGCTCCTTCGTTGTCGGGCCCCAGCATCTCCGAACGGAGCGGCGCGAAGCCTCACCCGAATCGGGTGGACGTCGCTCAGGGAACCGGCTTGCGCGCGAAGAGACGCGGATTCTGCTTCACGAACTTCCAGACGCCGTCGACGATGAAGCTCTCTCGCCCCGATCGGCTGTAGAGGTAGCCGAGCAGCGCCACCACCGCGGCCCCGATGGTGTTGACGATCATGTCGATCATGGTGTCGTTCGGGCCGGTCTCGACCACCTGCATGTTCAGTCCCGGGATCAGGTTGTCGGCGATGAACTCGTAGATCTCCCAGAAGACGCCGAGGGTGACGGCGAACATGAAGCCGAAGATCGCGACCAGAGAGACCCGCATCCCCTCGGGCCGGTGGTCGGTGCCGTTGATCAGGAAGACGGCGATGAAGCCGACCAGACCGAGCAGGCAGCCGCTCGTGGTGTGCAGGGCAGTGTCCCACCAGTAGAAGCGGCCGTAGAAGCCGAGGGAGGTGCCCAGAAAGATGGCGCAGAAGACGAACGCCGCGGCGACGAGCTGGAACTCGGGGGGGACGTTGACATGGACCCGCTTGAGCAGTCGCGGTAGCGCCGTGAGCACGATCACCAGCACCGTCAACACAGCGTTGGGCCAGTCACGCAGCAGCACGAAGCCGACCACACCCACCACCAGCACCACCTGGATGATCAGCGTGAGCATCCGGTAGACGCGCTCGCGCGCCTGGTCATCGGGGTCGCCCGGAGCCGGGGATGTGCTCGTGGTGGCTGACGGATCGGTCATGGCACCTCGCAGCCGACGATGGAAGATCAGACACCACAACCGTAGTCCGGGCCGGGCCGAGCGGTCACCGGCGACAACGACGCACCGGGCACTGAGTGGAGCATTTCACCCGATTCGGGTGGCCCTGCTGCGGCCACGTCAGGTCGATGGAGTCGGCCCGGCGAGAGATCTCGAGGCGGTCCGATCAGCGGCCCGCGCCCACCACGGGGGCCGAGGCGAAGAGGTTGAGCCCGAGTCGCTCGGACACGTACTTGGTGGCGAGCTGGCCACGCACGCTGTTGCCGGCGGCATCGAGGGGAGGCGAGTAGGTCGCGAGGCCACCCTTCCCGGGTGACACGGTGACGACCCCTCCACTGACACCGCTCTTGCCCGGCATCCCGATCTCGTACAACCAGTCTCCCGACATCTCGTACAGTCCGGCGGTGGCCATCGCTGCCAGCACGCGCCGGCACACCCCCGTGCCGACGACCCGCGCGCCCGTCATCGGGTTCACCCCACCGTTGGCCAACGTGGCGGCCATCACCGCAAGATCATGGGCGGTCACCTCGATCGAGCACTGCCGGGTGTAGACGTCGGTGGCCTCGTCGGGATCGAAGTAGAGCCGGTGGTAGCTCGCCAGGAGATGAGCCATCCCCTGGTTGCGCAGGTTGTTGGCCGACTCGGATGCGTAGACGTCCTCGCTCATCGTGAGCTCGCGACCGGCGAAGCGCGAGAGCCCGCCACGCACGCTCGCCCACTTCTCCTCGGCCGTGTCGCCGGGAACCAGACTCGTGGTCGCGATCGCCCCTGCGTTCACCAGCGGGTTCATCGTCCGCTCCTCGTTCAGCTCGACGGCCATCAGCGAGTTGAACGGGAATCCCGTGCTGTTGACGCCCAGCCGCTGACGCGCCGGCTCACCCCCGATCGCCTCACACACGAGCGCGAAGACGAACGGCTTGGAGACGCTCTGGATCGAGAAGCTCCGCTCGACGTCGCCGATCTCGAAGAACCGTCCTCTCGCTCCGACCACGCAGATACCGAACAGCGCGGGCGCCGCGCCGGCCAACGCGGGGATGTAGTCGGCCACGGCACCGTGCTCGACAGACCGATAGCGCTCGTACGCCTCGGTGATCGCCTCCCGCACCTGGTCGATCTGCGGTAGCTCGCCGGTGGACACCATCGAGGTCGCGGTCCCCTCGTCGAAGGGGAGCCCTTCGTGCAGAGCGGCGTTCCTCATCTGACCCCTGTCGGTTGGTGGCTCGGGAGAGTCTCACGATCTCGTCCGCCATCGGTGCGAGCGGACGTGATCACTCGGGA
>DATDBH010000073.1:0-22528 GCA_036524985.1 Microlunatus sp.
CAGGCGCTCTTCCGGGAGTCGCAGTCCCTGAGCTCTTTCCGGGAGGCGATCAGCGACGAGATGCTCAGCGTGATCCCGATGGTCCGACGCCTCCCCCGGCGGATCAACAAGATCACCGAAGACCTGGAGCTCGGCCGGACGACGCTGAACCTCCGACTTCTCGCCGACCCTCGAGACCGCTCGTTCCTGCTCGCCGTCACCCAGCAGATCGTGGTCGCGATCCTGGCCGCAGCGGCCACCGTGGCCGCCGTGATGTTGTTGGTCGCGCCCGGCAGTCCGCTGCTCGCACCGTCCATCGGGTTGTATCCGATCATGGGCTTCTGCCTGCTCTTCATCGGTTTCGTCCTGGCGCTCCGGGCTCTGGTGCTGAGCTTCCGTCGAGAGTGGTCGATCTAGCGTTCCTCGGTGGTTCGCCACGGTTCATCCGGTGGCTGCGCACCGCTGAGGGCCGGCGGCACGTGAGCACGACCTCGGGTTGCAGGACGCACTCGCCGTAGTCGGCCTCGGCCTGGATCTCGCTGTTCGCCACGCTCCACCGACTCCACTCGCCGCTCGCGACGGGCGGGCTGTCCAGTGACACGCCACTAGGCTGGCCCTCGTGGTGGGCTCCGACGGCGGCGACCCGGGCGTCCGGCCGGTGACGATCTACGACGTGGCCGAGGCCGCCGGAGTGGCGGCGTCGACGGTCTCCCGAGCGCTCTCGAAGCCGGGACGGGTGAGCTTCCGCACCGCGGAACACGTCCGTACGGTCGCGGCCCGGCTCGGCTACCGCACCGAGGAGACCGAACGAGACGCGCGGACGGACACCTCACTGATCGCCATGGTCGTGGCCGACATCACCAACCCGGTCTTCTACGGCATGATCCGGGGTGCCGAGCGGGCGGCCCGGCATGCCGGCTGCACGATGGTGCTCGCCGAGACCCAGGAATCCACCGCCGCGGAGCACGAGGCCCTCGAGCGCATCGTGCCCGCGGTCGACGCCGTCGTGCTCGCGTCGTCCCGGATGTCCGACGCGGCGATCCGCACGTTGGCCAAGTCGACGCGGGTGGTGGTCTTGAACCGGCTGGTCGACCAGGTGCCCTCGGTGGCGACGGACACGATCGGGGCGGTCCGCTTCGCCGCCGAGCACCTGCTCGTCCGAGGACACCCCAGCCTCACCTACCTGGCCGGACCGGAGGCTTCCTGGTCGGACGGCATGCGCTGGCGGGGGGTGCTGGAAGCGGGTCAGCAGCTGGCGCTCAAGGTGCGTCGGATCGGTCCGTTCCGACCCACCATCGCCGGCGGCCGGGAGGCGGCGGCCGAGTGGTTGCGCTCGCCGAACTCGGCGGTGATCGCCTACAACGACCTGCTCGCGATCGGCTTCCAGCAGGCCGTGTCCGAAGCCGGCTTGCGGATCCCCACCGACGTCAGCGTGATCGGCTTCGACAACATCCGGGACGGCGAGCTGATCTCCCCCGGGTTGACCACGATCGCCTCACCGCTGTCCAGCCTCGGATCGGCGGCGGTGCAGCACCTGCTGCGAGCGCGGGGCGCCGAGACTGCCGACCACGCACCGCTGCTGCTGCCCAGCCGATTGGTCGTCCGTGCCTCGACCGGCCCGGCGCGCTGACCGCGGTGCAGAGCCACGAGGTCCTCGGCCCGGCGAGGAGGGCAACTCCCGGCAACCGCTGGTTGGTCCGCTGAGGGCTCCGCCACGATGAGTGAGTGACCACCTCTCCGCTGGACCTGCATCCCGATCGACTGTTCCCGCCCGACCCAGGCGTCCGGCGACTGGCCGCTGCTCTGTACGAGCGGGTGCGGGACCTGCCGATCATCTCCCCGCACGGCCACGTGCCGGCCGAGTGGCTGGCCGACGACGTCGCCTTCGCCGACCCGACCTCGTTGTTGATCACGCCCGATCACTACGTGACCCGGCTGCTGCACGCCCATGGCGTCGAGCTCGGCGATCTGGGGGTCGGTCGCCAGTCCTTCGGTGCCGACGAGTCGCGTCGCGCCTTCCGGATCCTGTGTGAGCACTGGAACGCGTACCGAGGCACCCCCGTCCGCTTCTGGCTGGACGCGCAGCTCGCCGAGATCTTCGGCATCACCGTCCGGCCGAGCGCCGGGACCGCCGACGCCATCTACGACCAGATCGCCGATCGGCTGAGCCGACCGGAGTTCCGGGCCCGGGCGCTGTTCGACCGCTTCGGGATCGACATCCTGGCCACCACCGACGATCCTTGCGACGATCTTGCCGCCCACCGCCGGCTGGCCGACGACCCCACCTGGAGCGCACGCGTGGTGCCCACGTTCCGGCCCGATCGCTACCTCGAGCCGCTGCTGCCGACCTGGAACGACGACGTCGACCGGTTGGCCGAGACGTCGGGCATCGAGACCGGCGCGTACGACGGGTGGCTCGCGGCCATGGCGTCCCGGCGGGCGCACTTCATCGACCACGGCGCCGTATCCGCCGATCACAGCCACCTCGACACGCGGACCGACCCGCTCGAGACGGCGGAGGCGACGCACCTCTACGCCCTGGCCCGCAAGGGCGAGATCAACACCGACGAGGCGGTGGCCCTGCGCCGGCACCTGCTGTTCCAGATGGGCTTGATGTCGGCGGAGGACGGGCTGGTGATGACCCTGCACCCGGCCGTGCGGCGCAACCACCACACCCCCAGCGCGCAGGCGTACGGCAGCGACATCGGCACGGACATCCCGGTGGCGGTGGAGTTCACCGACGCGCTGCAACCGCTGCTGACCGCCGTGGGCACGCACCCGAACTTCCAGCTGGTGCTCTTCACCCTGGACGAGACCACGTTCTCCCGGGAGATCGCGCCGTTGGCCGGCTTCTACCCGAGCGTGTTCGCCGGCGCCCCGTGGTGGTTCCTGGACGCCCCCGAGGCGATCCTGCGCTACCGCTCCGCCGTCACCGAGACGGCCGGATTCGCCAAGACCTCCGGCTTCATCGACGACACCCGCGCCTTCTGCTCCATCCCGGCGCGGCACGACATGTCCCGCCGTCTCGACGCGTCCTTCGTCGCCCGACTGGTCACCGAGCACCGGCTCGACGAGGACGAGGCGCACGAGGTCGTGCACGAGCTGGTCGACACCAATCCCCGACGGGCGTTCAAGCTGTGAGCACCTCCGCTGTCTCGACATCCGACGCACTGCCCCGACTGTCACGAGCGCTGCCCGGCACCCCACCCGCGGCGCCGGTGCGGATCGTGCACCTCGGACTCGGCAACTTCCATCGCGCCCACCAGGCCTGGTACACCGCCCACGCCGGCGATGCGGCCGACTGGGGCATCGCGGCGTTCACCGGGCGACGGCCCGACGCGGCAGAGGCGCTCGCTCCCCAGGACGGGCTGTCCACCCTGATCACCCGGGCCTCGGACGGCGACGCCTTCGAGCTGATCAGCTCGCTGACCGCGGTCCACGCCGCGAGCGACCACGAGGCGTACCTCGACTACCTGCGCCGCCCCGAGGTCGCCGTGGTGACGATCACCGTCACCGAGCAGGGCTATCTCGCCGACGCCACGCGGCAGCTGCGGCGCACCGATGAGGTGGCGGCCGACATCGCCACGCTGCAAGAAGACCTGGCAGCTGCCGTGAGCACGCTGCCCGGACGCCTGGTCGCCGGGCTGGCTGCCCGCCGGGCGGCCGGCGCGGGACCGATCACCGTCCTCTCCTGCGACAACCTGCCCGAGAACGGCGAGGTGGCCGCCTCGGTCGTCACCCAGCTCGCCCAGGCCGTCGATCCGGCGCTGGCCGAGTGGATCGGCGAGCACGTGGACTTCGCCTCTTCGATGGTCGACCGGATCACCCCGGCCACCACCGAGGCCGACCGGACCCTGGTCGCCACCGAGCTCGGCTATCTCGACGCCTCACCGGTGGCAACCGAGCCCTTCCACGAGTGGGTCATGTCCGGCACGTTCCCCGCCGGGCGCCCCCGCTGGGAGGACGCCGGTGCTCGCGTGGTGGAGGACGTCACCCCGTTCGAGCAACGCAAGCTGTGGCTGCTGAACGGCTCCCACTCGCTCCTCGCGTACGCCGGCAGCATCCGCGGTCACGCCTCGATTGACGAGGCCATCGCCGATCCCGCGTGCCGCCGCTGGGTCGAGGCCCTGTGGGACGAGGCGTCGCCGCACCTGCCGCTGGCCCCCGACGACGTCGCGACGTACCGCGCGGCCCTGCTGGACCGCTACGCCAACCCGCGGATCCGGCACCGGTTGGCTCAGATCGCGGCCGACGGCTCGACCAAGATCGTCGTCCGGACGGTGCCGGTGATCCGGGCCGAGCGGACGGCCGGTCGGGTGCCGCTGGGCTGTGCCACCGTGGTGGCCGCCTGGATCCTGCACCTGCGGGGGCGGGGCGCACCCCTCAGCGACCCGGGCGCCGAGCCGTACCTGCCGCTCGTCGCCACCGACGACGAGAGGACGGTCCGCGCTGTGCTGGACCTGCTCGATCCACCACGTGGGGTTGCCGCCGGCCTCGGCAGCGACGACGATCTGGTAGCAGCGGTCCGCTCGCAGCTGTCGGCGATCGTCGAGGGTGCAGGCGTGGACGCTGGAGAGGCGAGCTGATGAGCGACACGGCGTACGGGACCGATCCGGGCGACCCGACCCGAGCCCGACTCCTCGGCGGGGTCGGCGCGCAGCTCGAGGAGGCCCAGGTCGCCGAGTTCGTCGAGCAGGCGCTCGCCGACGCGGATCTGGACGACAAGAGGATCTGTCTGGTGGTGCCCGACCGGACCCGTACGTGCCCGCTGCCGTTGATCATGAGCGCCGTGCATCGGGCGCTCGCCGGCCGGGCCAAGGAGGTGACCGTCTTGATCGCGCTCGGCACCCACCAGGCCATGTCGGAGCAGGCCCTCGGAGCGCATCTCGGTTACCGGGTCGGCGAGCTCGAGCAGACCTACCCGGGCTGGGAGGTCGTGAACCACGAGTCCTGGCTGCCGGAGACCTTCACCAGCCTCGGCACCATCGGGCGCGAGCGGATGAGCGAGCTCACCGGTGGGCTGATGACCGACCTCGACGTCGACGTCCGGATCAATCGTGGGGTCGCCGACGCCGACGTCGCGATCGTGGTCGGACCGGTGTTCCCTCACGAGGTGGTGGGCTTCTCGGGCGGCAACAAGTACTTCTTCCCGGGGGTCTCCGGACCTGAGCTGATCGATGTCTCGCACTGGGTCGGAGCCTTGATCACCAGTGCGGAGATGATCGGCACCCGCGGCGTCACGCCGGTCCGGGCGCTGGTCAACGAGGCCGCGTCGCTGATCCCGGCGGAACGGCTGGCGCTGTGCCTGGTGGTCCAGTCCGGCTCCGACGTGTTGCACGCGGCGGCCTTCGGCACCCCCGAAAACGCCTGGGCGGCGTGCGCGGCGATCTCCGCCGAGACCCACGTCAGCTACCTCGACCGGTCCTACCGACGGGTGCTGTCGATCATGCCGACCAAGTACGAGGACATCTGGACCGCGGCGAAGGGCTTCTACAAGCTCGAACCGATCGTCGCCGACGGCGGCGAGGTGATCATCTACGCCCCCCACATCACCGAGATCTCGGTGATGCACCCGCAGATCAAGGAGATCGGCTACCACAACCGCGACTACTTCCTGGGGCAGTGGGAGCGGTTCGTGGACCGGCCGTGGGGCGACCTCGCGCACTCCACCCACCTGCGCGGTCAGGGCACCTGGGATGCCGAGCACGGTGAGCGCAATCGCGTGGCGGTCACCCTGGCGACCGGCATCCGCCGAGAGGACGTCGAGGCGGTCAACTTGGGCTACCTGGATCCGGCCGAGGTGGACATCGCCACCTACCATGCGGACCCGGACACCTTCGTGGAACCGCACGCCGGCGAGGTGCTCTACCGACTCCGGGACGGGGTGGGATGAGCGACGTCGCGTCGCTGATCACGTCCTACCCCGCGGCCGGCGGTGGCCCGCGCCCGGCCGTGCTGGTGCTGCCCGGCGGCGGCTACGCGACGCTGGCCGACCATGAGGGGCACGACTACGCGGAGTGGCTCCGCGGGCTGGGGCTGCACGCCTTCGTGCTGCGCTACCCGGTCGCGCCGGCCCGCCATCCCGAGCCCGTGACGGTGGCGGCTGCCGGACTGGCGTACGTCCGCTCGGGTGACCACGGCTTGGCCGTCGATCCCCTACGGTCGGGGGTGATCGGGTCGTCGGCCGGCGGGCACCTGGCCGGAAGTCTCAGTGTCGGCCTGCTCGGGGCGGATGCTCCGCGGCCCGACTTCGCGATCTTGTGCTATCCGGTGGTCTCGTTCCTCGAGGAAGCCCACGAGGGATCGGCGCAGAACCTGCTCGGCACGGAGCCGAGCCCCGAGTCGCGCGCCGCCCTGTCCCTTGACCGGCTGGTCGACGCGCGGACGCCGCCCACCTTCCTGTGGTCCACCGCCGACGACGAGGCGGTGCCGGTGGGCAACACCCTCCGCTACGCCAAAGCCCTGACCGAGCACAGCGTGCCCACCGAGCTGCACCTGCTGCCGCATGGTCGACACGGGCTGGGTCTGGCCCCTGGCGTGCCGGAGGTGGCCGGTTGGAGTCGGCTCTGTGCGCAGTGGCTGCACCGTGGCGGCTGGGCCGAGCCGGGTGCGGGCGCGCCTGCGTGACCTCACGATCGCGGCTCAACCGGCCGCTCGCCCTGCTCGTCGCGGGCACCTTCTTCATGGAGATCCTGGACGGCACCATCCTGTCCACGGCGGCGCCGGCGATCGCCGCGGATCTGGGTGTGGCGCCGGTCGACATCAACACGGCGATGACCGGCTATCTGATCGCGTTGGCGGCGGGCATCCCCGTCAGTGGCTGGCTGACCGAGCGGTTCGGCGGACGGCGGATCCTGTCGGTGGCCATCGCCGTCTTCACCCTCGCCTCCATCGCCTGTGCGCTGAGCACGAGTCTGCCGATGCTGGTGGCGATGCGGATCGTGCAGGGCTTCGGAGGTGCGCTGATGGTGCCCGTCGGACGGCTGGTGGTGCTGCGGGAGACCACCAAGGCGGACATGCTCGACGCGATCGCGTATCTCACCTGGCCGGCGCTGCTCGCTCCGGTGATCGCCCCGACCTTGGGTGGCTGGATCGTCACCGTGGCGACCTGGCACTGGATCTTCTTGATCAACGTACCCCTCGGGGTGCTCGCCTTCGTGATCACGTTGCGCGTCGTGCCGGCGACCCGGGTGGCGGACCCACCTCCGCTGGACTGGTTGGGTTTCGCCTTGTGCGGTGGCAGCCTGGCCGCGTTCATGATCTTCATCGAGCTGCTGCAACCCGAGGGTGGGCTGGACCGGGGAGCCGTGCTGATCAGCGGCGTGGCCGCGGCCGCGTTGATCATGGCCACCGGCTGGTGGCTGCGGCGAGCGCGGCACCCGATCCTGCGGTTCGACGCCCTGCGGGTGCACACCTTCGCGGTCAGCAACGTGGGCGGCGGGCTCTACCGGCTGGTGATCAGCGCGGTGCCGTTCCTGGTGCCGCTGCTGCTGCAGGTCGGCTTCGGCTTCTCCCCCGTGCTGTCCGGAACGATGCTGTTGCTGCTGTTCCTGGGCAACGTCGCGATCAAACCGGCCACCAGCCCGCTGATCCGACGGTTCGGGTTCCGGTGGGTGCTGATCGGCAGCGTCGCCGCCGGCGCGGTGGTGATCGCCGTGCTGGGGCTGCTGCAGACCACGACGTCACTGGTGCTGATCGGCGGGTTGCTGCTGCTCAGTGGTGTCTTCCGGTCGATCGGCTTCAGCGCGTACAACTCGCTGCAGTTCGCCGACATCGCCGGCACGGGCATGACCGGCGCGAACACCCTGTCCGCGACCCTGCAGCAGCTGGCCGGCGGACTCGGGGTCGCGATCGGCGCCCTGCTGCTGCGCACCGGCGAGCACCTCGTGCCGGCCGGAGGGTCCGGCACGGCCGCGTACGCCTTCGCGTTCGGTGGCCTCGCGCTGATCATGCTCATTCCCCTGGTCCAGGCCTGGCGGCTGGACCCCTCGTCGGGGTCGGAGCTCGCTGTCCGCCGCTGATCGCCGGCCGCTCTGGTGGCGGGGCGAGGGACGCCGTGCGTGACGCGCCTCGGTCAGGGAGATCCGCAGCTGCACGATCATCACGTCAGGGAGCCCCGCTCGGCAGAGTGCCGCGGTCCGCGTGGTGAGCACGTCGGCGATCACGCCCTCGATCCCCTCGCTCGCGAAGCGGCGGGCGAGATCGCAGGCGTTCTCGACGCCGATCCGCTGCTGGACCGACCCGCCCGCGGCGGGTGGCCCGGTGAGGAGGAGCGGTCTCACCGACCGCTCCGGCACGGTCGCGACGTCGACTCCGCGACCGCGATCCGGTCCGAGCTCACCTGGTTGCAGGCCATCAGATCCGAGACCGACCTGGCCGTCCCCGAGCCGCTACCAGCGGTCGACCGGTGCACCACCGTCGAGGTGTCCACAGCCGTGGAGACCCGGATCTGCTCCGTGTTGCGCTGGATGGACGGGCGCATCCACGAGTCGTCCCCGCGCCCGGTCCATCTCCGCCGGCTGGGCGAGGCGATGGCCGGCCTGCACAACCAGGCCGATGCGTGGGTCCAACCCCCGGGTTTCGTCCGCATCCACTGGGACCACGAGACGTTCTACGGCGACGGCATGGTGTACAGGAACACGCCGGCGGCGGAGTGCTGGGCCCTGCTGCCACCCGCGGTCCGCGCCCGGTTCCAGGCGGTGGCGGCCAGGATGTCCGACATCATGCCGCGGGTCGGCAGGGTCGGGCTCATCCACGCCGACCTGCACCTCGGCAACGCGCTCTTCCAGCGTGGCGAGGTCAAGCTGATCGACTTCGACGACTGCGGGACGGGCCCGCGCCTCTACGAGCTCGCCGTCGCCCTGTGGGAGCTCCGCGACCGACCGGATCAGGCCGCGTTCCGGGAGGCACTGCTCACCGGCTACCGGACGCGGCGAGACGTCGACCCGACCCACCTGGACGACTTCATCGCCCTGCGTCAGGTGGCCTTCGATCTGTGGTTCACCGGCACGGCCCAGGTCAACCCGGCGTTCGCCGCGAAGCTGGACGGCGTCCATCAGTGG
Organism: Microlunatus sp.; assembly: GCA_036524985.1. Classification (GTDB taxonomy): domain Bacteria; phylum Actinomycetota; class Actinomycetes; order Propionibacteriales; family Propionibacteriaceae; genus Microlunatus. The sequence continues at coordinate 9,042 of DATDBH010000073.1, forward strand.
TCGCTGCAGATGCTCGATCTCGTCGAGGCCCGCTGATGACGATGCCCGCCCGCGTCGACCCGCACCGCCCTGAATCGTCGGCCGACGCGCCCGACGAGGCCGTGGCCGGTGACCCCGATCAGCGACTCAGCGCATACACCTGCTCGATGATCTGCAGGGCCTTGGTGCCCTCCGCGGGGTCGATCCAGAACGGCTTGCCGGCCGCCGCCTGAGCGTGGAAGTCCGCGATCAGCAGCTCGTGGGAGACGCCCCAGTAGGAACGGCCACCGGATGCGGCCCGCCGTTCGGGAACCACGTCCACCCGGCCATCGGCCCAGGTGATCGTCAGGTCACCACGAATGGACAGCTGCGCCTTCTCGGTGGCGATGTCGATGCCGACCGGGAAGTCGACGGCCGCGGTGTTGGTGGCGAAGCAGACCGAACGCACGCCGCCGGGGTGGTCGAGGATGAGCTGCGCGGAGTCATCGACGTCGATCACGTCGCCCAGCAGGTAGGTCCCGGCCCGGCCACCGACGGCCGTCACGTCACCGAGGAACCACTGCAGCAGGTCGATGGTGTGGATGGCCTGGTTGATCAGCGTTCCGCCGCCGCTCCGGGCCAGCTGGCCACGCCAGGGCCGCTTCTCGTAGTAGGCGGGACTGCGGTGCCAGGCCACGGTCGCGAACGCCCCGCGCACGGCCCCGAGCTCACCGGAGGCCAGCAGCTCGCGGACCGCGACGGACGTCGCGTTGTATCGGTTCTGGAAGCAGATCCCCACCGTGGCGTCCGGATGGTCGTCCGTCCAGCGGATGAGTCGGTCCGCCTCCGCGACGGTGGCCGCCACCGGCTTCTCCGAGAGCACCGCGACCCCGGCCTCGAGGCAGGCGATGGCCGGGTCGACGTGCTGATCGTGGGGGGTGCTGATCTGGACCACGTCCGGGTGGACGGCCTCGATCATCGCCACCGGATCGGTGAAACCCGGAACGCCGTAGCGCGCCCCGACAGCCGCTGCCACCTCGGGATCGAGGTCGCAGACCGCGACCAGCTCGCTGCCCTCGATCCGACCGATGGCCTCCAGATGCACGACGGAGACGTCTCCGCACCCGATCACCGCTGCCCTGACCATCCGACACCTCCGTTGTTCCGCACGACTCCTGGCTCCTGATGCTCGCAGCCGCGGCCGCACCGGACCACGGCGTTGCCAGAGGTTGCCACGCCGCCGTGACAGCGTGAACCGGCGGTTAGGGTGGCCGATGTGACCGATCTCGCCGTACCAGCACGAACGCTGACCGAGGCGACCAGTAGCGTGGCGACCGACCTGGCCGGGATCCACCGGCTCGGCGTCGCCTTCTCCGGTGGTGTCGACTCCTCCGTCCTGCTCGCCCTCGCCGCCCGGGTGCTGGGCCACCCTCAGGTCGTCGCCATCCTCGGGGTCTCCCCCAGCCTGGCCGCCAGCGAGCGGACCGGCGCCCACGCGGTGGCCCGCCAGATCGGCGTCGAGGTCGTCGAGGTCGAGACCGCCGAGGGAGACCGTGCCGCCTACCGCGCCAACGGGCCGGACCGCTGCTTCCACTGCAAGGACGAGCTGTTCGCCACCATCGACGCCGGTGTCGCCCGTTCGCTGGGACTGGACGCGATCGCGTACGGGGAGAACGCCGATGACGTCCTCCGACCCGACCGCCCCGGAGCCCGGGCCGCCACGGATCACGCCGTACGACGGCCACTGGCCGCGGCCGGCCTGACCAAGGCCGATGTCCGCGCGATCGCCCACGAACTCGGGCTGGACGTCGCCGACAAGCCGGCCTCACCGTGTCTCGCCTCGCGGATCCCGCACTTCGAGGAGGTCACCCCGGAGAAGCTGGCGCAGATCGACCGCGCCGAAGAGGCCCTTCGTGGCCTCGGTCTGGGAGATCTCCGGGTGCGACATCACGGCGACATCGCGCGGCTCGAGCTGACCGTCGATGATCTTGCGCGGATCCCCCTGGATCCGTTGCGTGGCGAGGTTCTGCGCGCCGTCCGTGGCGCCGGCTTCCGCTACGTGACCCTGGATCTGGCCGGGATGCAGTCGGGTGCGTTCACCCTGCCGCTGGTCGCGGTCCACCATGGCTGATCGAGCGGGCGGTCAGCTCGACCTGGACCAGATCGCTCAGCTCGATCTCGGTCGTCTCGAGCGACGCGGCTACCCGGAGGCGGTGTTCTGCGAGGGCAAGACCGCCGATCAGGTGGCCCGGATCGCCACCGCCCTCGCCGACCAGTCGCAGGTCTCCCTGTTCACCAGGGTGCGCGACGAGCACGTGCGGGCCATTCACGGCGTGCTGCCCGACGCCGCCTACGACCCCGCCGCCCGGCTGGTCGCCTGGCCGCCCACCCCGCCGATCCCGACCGGCGGAACCGTGCTGGTGCTGGCCGCCGGGACCTCCGATCTTCCGGTGGCCCAGGAGGCGCTGCTCACCGCCCGCTATCTCGGCCGGAACGCCGAGCTCGTGGTCGATGTCGGCGTGGCCGGCCTGCACCGGATCCTGGCCCAGGTGCCCCGGCTGCGCACCGCGAAGGCGATCGTGGTGGCCGCGGGGATGGACGGGGCGTTGCCCAGCGTGGTCGCGGGCCTGGTGTCGGCGCCCGTCGTCGCCGTGCCGACCTCGGTCGGCTACGGGGCGGCCTTCGAGGGACTGGCGGCCCTGCTCACCATGCTGAACGCCTGCGCGCCGGGGGTCGCGGTGGTCAACATCGACAACGGCTACGGCGCCGGTCACCTGGCCGCTCAGATCGCCGCTGCATGATCAGCGCTCCCCCCGCCACCGGTCGGCACGCCTGGATCGACGCCTCCGCTGGGATCGCCGGGGACATGCTGCTCGGCGCCCTGGTCGACGCCGGTGCGGACCTCGCGGTGGTGCAGTCCGCCGTCGACGCCGTCGTGCCCGCGTCGATACGCCTCGGGGCCGCCGAGGTCACCCGGGCCGGACAGCGCGCGACCAAGATCACCGTGGAGGTGATCACCGAGGACCTCCCGCACCGTCGGTGGTCGACGATTCGTGACGGTCTGATCGAGGCGCCGCTCATGCACCCCGTCCGGGCCCGGGCGATGGCCACGTTCGCGCGGCTGGCCGAGGCCGAGGCCCACGCCCACGGCATCCCCACCGACGAGGTGCACTTCCACGAGGTCGGCGCGCTGGACTCGATCGCCGACGTGGTCGGGGTGGCGGCCGCCCTGGAGGATCTGGGCGTGACCTCCCTCAGTGCCGGTTCGGTGGCCGTCGGCTCGGGTCGCACGCGGGCCGCCCACGGCGACCTGCCGGTGCCGGTTCCGGCGGTCGTGCGGCTGTCGGCCGGTTGGCGCATCCACGCCGGCGGCGCGGGTGAGCTCACCACCCCGACCGGCATGGCTCTGGTGGCCGCGCTGGCCCAGACCTGCGAGGACCTGCCGTCGATGATCTTGACCAGCTCCGGCGCGGGCGCCGGCACCAAGGACTTCCCCGGCCGGCCCAACCTCACCCGGGTGCTGCTCGGCGAACGATCATCGTCGGCGGCGCCGGCCACCGAGTCGATGATCGTCCTGGAAGCCAACATCGACGACCTCGACCCGCGGCTGTGGCCCGGCGTCCTCGACCGGCTGCTGCACGCCGGTGCCGCCGATGCGTGGCTGGTCCCCATCGTGATGAAGAAGGGACGCCCCGCCCACGTCCTCACCGTGCTCGGCCGGCCCGAGCTCGCGCCCGCTCTGCAAACGGTGATCATGGATGACACCAGCACCCTGGGCGTCCGGCAGCACCTGGTGAACCGGACCGCGCTGACCCGCGGCTGGACCTCGGTCGAGGTCGACGATCACCCCGTACGGATCAAGATCGGGCACGACGACGGCGCCGTCCGCCAGGTCAATCCCGAGTTCGACGACGTGAGCCGGGTGGCTGTCGAGACGGGGCTGCCGGAGCGGGAGGTGCTGGACCGGGCCCGATCCGCCGCTCGGGCCGCTGGACTCGTGGTCGGCGCCGACATCCCGTCCGAGCTGCCGTCCCGGCCCGCCTGACGAGTCTCGCCGGGCGTTCGCGGACAGGTAGCCGCTGATCTTGGTAGCGTGGGGTTCTCGGGACCACCTCGGGGACGACAAAGGTGCGTCGACATGGACCAGTCCACCCACCCGCTCGCGCGGGATCCCAGCGCCGTACGGCTGCTGGAGCACAACCTGCTGGACATCGGCGACTCGCTCGGCGCAGATTCGTTCAGCCTGGACGCCGACGAGGTGATCTTCCGACGTCGCGCTGTCGGCCTTCGCCCGGCCGCCACCTGGCGGGGACGGATCGGCGACTGGCTCGTCCAGGACGGCGGCGCACACTGGCGGATCGCCAGCGACCAGCCCACCACGCTCGACCAGCCGGTCCGCGAACACACCTGAGCCAGCGTCTCCGTCTGGTCCTCGCCGGTCGGCCGCTTGGCCGGGCTGGTCATGATGGAAGGGCGTCGGCGGTCGGGTCCGTCGACCGCGGACGAGAGGCAGGACAGTGGACACCATCGTGGTGGGGATCATCGCCGTGTTGATCGGGGCTCTGTTGTGCTTCCGCGGCTACGTGACGATGCGGTTGATCATCAGCCTGTTCGGGGCGTTCGTCGGATTCCTGCTCGGGGCCGGCCTGGTCGCCGGGGCGACGGACAGCGGCTTCGGTCAGCTGGCCCTCAGCTGGCTCGTCGGCATCGTCGGGGCGGTGCTCTTCGGGGTGCTGGCCTACTTCTCGTATCAGATCGCGGTCGTGATCGGCATGGCCGCCATCGGCTTCACCATCGGGACCACCGTGATGGCTGCGTTCGGCATCGGGTCTCAGGTGGCCGTCGTCGCCGTCGGGTTGGTGGCCGGCGCCCTGCTGGCCGTGATCGCCATCGCCACCGACCTGCCCGCGGTCATCCTCGTGGTCCTCACCGCGCTGGCCGGAGCCAGCGTGACCGTGGCCGGGGTGATGGTGATCGCCGGCTCCATCGGTCTCAACCGGCTGACCGTCGAGGGCGTGAGCGCCGAGATGGGTCGCGGTTGGTGGTGGTACGTCCTGTACGGCGGCCTGGCGCTGCTCGGGATCGTCGCCCAGCTGCGCGCCAGGTCCCGCGGGCCGCGCACCATGCGTCAGCAGTGGGGCTCCCCGGTGCCGGCCGGCGCCGCTGTCCGCTGACTGCGGCACAATCCTGCGGGTGACCACCGACCCTGCGCCGTCGACCCACCTGGATCTCCTGCCAGACGAGCACTGGTGGGGCGGCGCCGTCTCCGACGGGCAGGCGATGCCGTTCGGCGGCTTCGCGCACCTGAGGGACCTCGCGACCAACGCCGGCCTGATCGACCGGCCGGACGACGGCGCGAACCAATCCGCCCCGGTGCTCGTCTCCAGCAGCGGCCGATACGTCTGGTCGGAGCACCCGTTCAGCTTCGCCTTCGACGGTCGCGGCAGTCTGGACCTCGCCGGCAGCGACATCGTCACCGGCCGGGACGGCGACACGCTCCGGTCCGCGTACCGGGCCGTGTCCGATCGCTTCTTCCCCGCCTCGGGCAGGATCCCGGCGGAGCAGATGTTCACCGCTCCGCAGTACAACACCTGGATGGAGACGCCCTACCGGCCGACCCAGGCCGGTGTGCTGGCGTACGCCCGGGGCGTCCTCGACGCCGGCTTCCCACCCGGTCTGATCATGATCGACGACCGCTGGTCGCGCGACTACGGGGCGTGGCAGTTCGACGGCGTCCAGTTCCCCGACCCGCGGACCATGATCGAGCAGCTGCACGGCTGGGGCTTCCCGGTGATGCTGTGGCTGGTGCCGTTCCTCAGCCCGGACGGCGACAGCTTCCGTGAGGCCGTCCGGGAGGGCTGGTTGATCACCGGACCCGACGGCGAGCCGGTGGTCCGGAGGTGGTGGAACGGCTACAGCGCGGTGCCGGATCTGACCGAGCCGGCAGCACTGGCCTGGCTCCGGAGCGAGCTGGAGCACCTGCGGGACCTCGGGATCGACGGGTTCAAGTTCGACGCCGGTGATCTGCGCGACTACCGGGTCGACGACCTCACCCGGGCGGGCGATGGCCCCGCCGGACAGTGCGAGGCGTGGGCCCGGCTGGCCGCCGAATACCCCTTCAACGAGCTCCGCGCCTGCTGGAAGATGGGCGGTCGGCCGCTGGCCCAGCGCCTGCACGACAAACCGTGTCGGTGGGGCACCGGAGGTCTCGGCTCCCTGATCCCCGAGTCGATCGCCCAGGGCCTGATCGGAGCCGCCTTCAACTGCCCGGACATGATCGGCGGCGGCGACGTCGCGTACATCCTCGAAGCCACCCAGCTCGACCCGGAGCTCTTCGTCCGCTTCGCGCAGTGCTCGGCGTTGTTCCCGATGATGCAGTTCTCGCTGGCACCCTGGCGGGTGCTGGACGCCGAGCATCTGGCCGCTGTCAGGGCGGCCGTCGAGCTGCGGCAGACGTTGCTGCCCGAGATCATGGCCCTGGTCCGGCACGCGGCGGACACCGGGGAGCCGATCCTGCGGCCCTTGGCCTACCACCACCCCGGCTACCACTACGTCCATGATCAGTTCCTGCTCGGTGAAGACCTGCTGGTCGCCCCGGTGCTGGAGCGCGGCGCGACCTCCAGGACGGTGCGACTGCCACCCGGTCGCTGGATCGCTGCCGACGGCGTCTCGGACACGGGACCGAGCGAGATCGAGGTTCCCGTGACGCTGACGTCACTGCCATGGTGGCGCCGGGTCGGCTGAACCGTCGGCTGCGGCATCGGTCCGTCGGTGCCCTGACGCCACACGTCCGGGTCCACGGGCAGGTACGTGCCCGACGATCCCTCCTGGAGGGGCAGGGCCAGACGTTCCACGCCAGGGGGTGTCCACAAGGGCGCTGGTCAGCCGGGCCCCTCGATGGCACCTATGCTGGTAGCGAGAGACGGGTAGGTGTCAGCGTGGCTGACGAATGTATTCATGGCATGACCCAGGCGTGGTGTGACGTCTGCCGAGCCCCCCAACTAGTGAACAGCGCGGCCGATCCACACGGTGGCCGCTCTGCACAGCTCCTCTTCGACGACCTGTGTGCGCTGCTCGACATCCCACGCTACTTCGGCGGTCCCGGCGCCGCTCCCTCCAGGGTGTTCTCCGCCGCTGCGGCGCGGGCCGATGTCGCCGAGGGCTCGATGCCCGAGGTCGGCGAGGCGATCGCCACCAAGGCCGGTCTGGTCTGGGGACCGAGCTGCGACAACCGGCACAGTCGCGAGCACGGCACGGTGGTGAGTCGCGAGGGCGTCGGGGTCGTCGTCCAGGCACTGAAGATCCTGGCCGAGAGCAGAGCGCCTGCCTGATCGAGGCGTGCACCGGCAGGGATGCCCTGTCGGTACACCTCTCGACAGAGACTCCCCCGCGGGGCGCAGACCGGGTTGGATGGGAGACACCGAGCCGTTGGTCGGCTCGAGTGCCCACCGACAAGAGATCGAGGTGTTCCACCCATGCGTGGTGTGCCAGGCGCCCTGCAGCTCCGGCCTCGCCCATGACCGAGACGAGTGCGAGCGCCGTCCCGCATCTGGGCTACTGCCCCGACTGTGAGTTCCTCGGAGACCAGCCGGACACGGCCTCCGATCACGGCCACCGGCAGCGAGCCCTGCTGACATCGACGCTGGTCGCGACGGTCGTCTTCCTGACCGCGATCGCACCGCTGGCCACCGACATGTACGTGCCGGCGTTCCCGCAGGTCGCCACCGACCTCACCGCGACCGCGACCCAGGTCCAGCTCACGCTGACGACCTTCTTCGTCGGGATGGCGCTCGGGCAGCTGATCGGCGGTCCGATCTCGGACCAGCGGGGCCGGCGCAAGCTGCTGATCGCCGCTGTCGCGGTGATGACCGTCGCCTCCATCGCCTGCGCGCTGGCACCGACGATCGCGGTCATGATGGTGGCCCGCTTCGTCCAGGGTTTCGCCGGCGGCTGGGCGATGGTGATCGGACGGGCCGTGATCGTCGACCTCGCCACCGGCGCCCGACTGGTCCGGGTGCTGAACGTGATCGCGGCCGTCGGCGGCATCGCCCCCATCGTCGGACCCCTGATCGGGGCGGTCATCCTGCAGCTGTCGGACTGGCGGGTCTCGTTCTGGACGGTCGCCGGGCTCGGCGCGGTGATGATCATCGCGGTGCTGGTCGCCGTACCGGAGACCCTCCCTCGCGAGCGGCGACACGGCGGCGGGCTGCGCACCTTCGCGGTCGCGGGCCGACAGGTGCTGCGCAACCGCAGCTACGTCGGCTACCTGGTGGTCTCGGGGTCCGCGATGGGCGCCCTGTTCGCCTACGTCGCGACGTCGGCGTTCGTGCTGCAGTCGATGAACGGGTTGTCCCCCATTGCGTACTCGATCGACTTCGCGGCCAACGCCGCCGGCATGACCGTCGCCGCGCTCGTGGCCGCCCGGCTGGCTGGTCGGGTCGCCACCCGCAAGGTCATCCTGGTGGGCCAGATCGCCGCGCTCGCCGCCGGCGTCGGGATGTTGATCGGCGCCCTCTGGTTCGACACGCCGCTGATCGTGGCGATCGTCTGCTTCTTCGTTCTGATGACCGCCCAGGGACTCATCGGGCCGAACGGTGGCGCTCTCGCCTCGGCCGAGGTTCCCGACCATCCGGGCACCGGCTCCGCTCTCCTCGGCTTCGTCCAGTGGGTCGCCGCCGGCACCATCGCGCCGATCGCCGGGCTCGGTGGCGAGGACACCGCCGTCCCCATGGCCCTGCTCATGATCGCCGGCGCGGCGGTCTCCATGATCGGGCTGCTCGTCCTCGCCCGTCCGCGTCCGGCGTAGCGGCCTGACATCGACCCCGAAGATGCTTACGCTGTAGACGCCGCCGACGTCGACGGGGGTTCCTGACGATGTCCCTTCGGCGTCGGCGGCGCTGATCGCAACGGTAGCGAGGACTCGTCCGGCGAGCATCGAATTCGTCGCGCGGCGTGACTTCTTCGTGCCGAATCCTTCACGATCAGGTCACGGATGGCGAGGCAGTCGCGGCCGTGCTTGAGTGGTCGGGTGGGTGGCCGCGTGGACGTCGACTACCTCGTGGTCGGTGCGGGAGCCATGGGGATGGGTTTCGTCGACGCGCTGATCGACCACGCCGACGTACGCGTGGCCCTGATCGACCGACGCAACGGCGTCGGCGGGCACTGGCGCCACGCGTACCCGTTCGTGCGGCTGCACCAGTCCTCGACTTTCTACGGCGTGGCCTCGCGGGTGCTCGGCGGCGGTCGGATCCAGACCTCGGGTCCGGAGGCCGGGTTGCACGAGCGCGCGGATCAGCCGACCATCTGCGCCTATTACGAGCAGGTGCTGGCTGAGCGGATGGTCGGGCCCGGACGCGTGCAGTTCTCTCCCGGCTGCGACTACGTCGGCGGTCGCGCCGTCGTCGCGCGAGCGACCGGCGACCGCTTCGAGGTGCCCGAACGGTGCCGGATCGTCGACGCCCGCTATCTCGCGCCCGACATCCCGGCGGAGACGCCGCCGAAGTTCGGGATCGCCGACGGCACCCGCGTGGTCCCGGTCAACGACCTTCCCGCGTGGGAAGGGTCGACCAGCCAGTACGTCATCGTGGGGTCGGGCAAGACCGCGACGGACGCCTGCGTCTGGCTGCTGGGTCGCGGCGTCGACCCCGACGCGATCTGCTGGGTACGCCCTCGCGACCCGTGGATGTTGAACCGGGCTCTGATCCAGCCGGACCCGGCGGTCTACCTGGGCATGGTGGCCGAGATGATGCGCCTGGCGGCCGAGGCTGCGTCACTGCCGGAGCTGTTCGAGCAGCTGGAGGACGCCGGGATCATGCTGCGGATCGACCCATCGGTGACCCCGACGATGGCCAAGGCGCCCACCCTGGGGCGGTGGGAGCTCGAGCTGCTGCGCAGCATCACGAACGTCGTCCGGCTCGGTCACCTCCGGACGGCCGGGCGCGGCCGACTGGACCTCGAAGAGGGCGCGGTCGCCGTGGCCGACGACGCCCTGGTCGTGAACTGCGCCGCCGACGGTCTCAAGAACCCGCCCCTGGTGCCGATCTGGGGATCTAGGGCGATCACGCTGCAACCTGTGCGGGCCGGCTTCCCCTGCTTCGGCGCCGCCCTGATCGGCTACGTCGAGGCCACCCGCGCCGACGACGCCGAGAAGAACCGGCTCTGCTCGCCGTCCGCGTACGGGAACACCCTCACCGACTGGGCCAGGATGAACGCTCGGGGCGCGCGCAACACCGCCGCCTTCGCCGCCGAGCCCGACATCAAGGACTGGATCGACCGGATCGCCGTGAATCCTGCCCGGATCCCGCTCGAGCATCGCGGTTCCCCCGCCCTGGACGACGCACTCGGTCGCCTGGGTCGCTCCCTCGGCCCCGGGGTGGACCGACTGGCGGTGCTGGGCGGTCTGTCGGCTTGATCGCGGCGGGCCCTCTGGTGAACCGAGATTTCCGGGCGCGCTCGATGAGGGTCTGCCCCATTCGTCGGGCGTCAACCTCGGACGGCTCAGCTGGCGGCGAATCGCTCCAAGTCCTCCAGCCGGCCCACCACCAGGATCTCGTCGCCGAAGCGGAGCACCGTGTCGGCATCGGCGTAGGTGAAGTCCTCCTGGCCCTCCGCCTTGACCGAGACCACGGTCACGCGGTGGCGAGCACGCAGCCTGGTCTGGCCCAGCGGCGTACCCACGATGTCGCGCGGCGGGTGAGCCTTGACCATTCCCCAGTCGCGATCCAGCCCGATGTAGTCCAGCATCCGGCCTGAGACCAGATGGGCGATCCGCTCCCCCATCTCGACCTCGGGTTGGACGACGTGATGCGCACCGATCCGCGCCAGGATGCGAGCGTGCTGACCGTCGAGCGCCTTGGCCCAGATGTCGCCGATCTCCAGCTCCGCGAGCAGCGCGGTGGTCAGGATGCTGGACTGCTGGTCGTTGCCGATGGCGACCACCGCGCGCTCGAAGTGGTCGACACCGAGCTCGCGGAGCGCATCGATGTCGGTGGAGTCGGCGGTGACCACCTGCCCGAGCTGACCGGCCAGCCGCTGGACCACGGTCTCCCGGGCGTCGATCGCCAGCACCTCGGTGCCGACCCGCACCAGCTCGGTCGCCAGCGCCGAACCGAATCGCCCCAGGCCGATGACGACGACCGGCTCCATGAACCTAGCCAACGATGATCCTCTCCTCAGGCAGCCGGTAGGGCCGGTGGCGGTCGCGCATCGCGAGCGCGGAGGCCAGCGTGAGGGGCCCGAGCCGACCGATGAACATCAAGATCACCAGTATCACCTGCCCGGCGTCGGGTAGCTGAGCGGTGATCCCGGCGGACAGCCCGACGGTGGCGAATGCCGAGATCGTCTCGAACAGCACGAGGTCGAAGGAGAACGGAGAGAGCGCCTGCAGCGTGAAGGAAGCGGATACGACCAGTCCCACGCCGAGGAGCGCCACGGTGACCGCCTGGCGTTGGGTGCTGGCCGGCACCCGGCGACGCCCGACCACCACCTCGGGCTCGCCCCTGATCTCCGACCACAGGACGAAGGCGAGCAACCCGAAGGTGGTGACCTTGATGCCGCCGGCGGTTCCCGCACTGCCTCCACCGATGAACATCAGCACGTCCATGGCGAACAGGCTCTCGGGGCTGAGGGCAGCGACGTCGACGGTGTTGAACCCGGCTGTCCGAGCCACGGTGCTGGCGAAGAACGCGGCCTGCAGCTGGTCGGCACCGCCGAGCGCTCCGAGCGTGGCTTGGTTGCCGGACTCGGTGGCCAGCAGGATCAGCGTGCCGAGCACGAGCAGACCAGCGCTGGTCACCACGGTGATCCGGGTCACCACGCTCCAGGTCCGCGGGCGGCGCCAGGCCCGGGCCAGCTCGAAGATCACCGGGAAGCCCAGACCGCCGACGATCACCGCCGTCGCGACCACCGCGTTGACCCACGGGTCCGACACGTAGCGCATCAGGTTGTCGGCGTAGAGGGAGAAGCCCGCGTTGTTGAAGGCCGACACCGCGTGGAAGACGCCGCTCCAGACTGCCTGGTCGAGTGGATCGCCGTACCGGATCATGAACCGGGCAGCCAGCGCGATCGCCGCGGCCGCTTCGGTCACCAGGGAGAACACGACGATGTTGCGGACCACCCGCCGCAGGTCTGCTGCCGTGACGGCCTTGGTCTCGGCCTGGACCAGCAGCCGGGCCCGCAAGCCGAGGCGGCGGGCGAATACGATCGCGAGCAGGGTGGCAACCGTCATCATCCCGAGTCCACCGAGCTGGATCAGGATCAGGATCACCACCTGACCGAAGCCGCTCCAGTAGGTCTCGGTGTCCACCACGATCAAGCCGGTCACGCAGACGGCCGAAGTCGCGGTGAAGACCGCGTCGAGCAGCGGTGTCTGTGATCCCTCGCTCTGAGCGACCGGCAGCGACAGCAGCAGGGACCCAGCCGCGATGGCGGCCGCGAAGCCGAGACCGATCGAACGGCCGGGATGGCGGAAGCGACCGCCGCGGTGGCCTGGGGGCACGGCGACAACGGTAGTGCTGCCCCACCCGGGTCTCAGCGGCCGTCCGAACTGGCGCTGTGGGGTCCGCAGGCCGGGCGGAACTCGCGGAAGCGGCGTTGACGAGGAGTGATGGCGTTGGAGCGGACGACGGGAATCGAACCCGCATTCTCAGCTTGGGAAATGGCTCCGTACTCGCCGTAAGGCCTGGTGGGAGCGGCGTCGGCAACCGTGAGCGACCGTGTTTCACCCCTGTTCTGGGCACACTCGGGGCACGCCGATCCCGCTGTTCGATGTGGCTCGACAATCGGTGCGTAGATCCGGGCAGGGCGTTTTGAAGTGAGTGCGCGGAACGGCCATCCCTACCGGGTCGGAGGCAGCGCCAGCTGCCATGAGGTGCCGGGCGAACTGCTATGGGACGTCGAGAATCACGTTGCCGAGTTTCTGTCCGGTGAGGACGTATTCGTAGGCGGAGCGCACGTCCTGCAATGTGAAGTGCCGGTCGATCAAGGGGCGGAACCGTCCGTCGGCCAGTAGGCGAGTCATGTGGTGGATGCTGCGGCGGCGACCCGTGGGGAGCGGGAAGTGCACGGTGGGGCCTGGTCGAAGCCGCGTGATGAGTGGGAGGTACAGGTTCTGGCCGTGCGGCCCGAGCTCGCTCGAGACGTACCGCCCACTGTGCCCGAGCAGCGGCTTGCTCGCGGCGACCGTGGTCTTGCCGACCGCATCGAAGACCAGGTCGAACTGGTCCGGGTAGGTCGCAAGGTCCTGGGTTGTGTAGTCGACGACGGTACGAGCGCCGAGGCCCCGTACGAGGTCGGCGTGCTGGTCGCGGCAGAAGGCGGTGACGTCGCTTCCCTGGTCCGCCATGAGCTGGACCGCGGCTGAGCCGATGGCGCCGGTGGCGCCGTACACACAGACCCGCTGGCCGGGGACGTATCCCACCCGCTTCAAGGCGTTGAGGGCATAGTGCGCCGCCTCCGCGCTCGCGGCGGCCTGGGCGTCATCGATCCCGGGTGGGATCTTGGCGATGGCTGCGTCTTGGGCGATGGCCAGG
>DATDBH010000074.1:0-8061 GCA_036524985.1 Microlunatus sp.
GTCACCCCCCAGCCGAGAGCGAGGCTGAATGTTCGAGTACGTGGACCCCTTCATCGGCACCGGCGCGACCGAGCTCCCCCCGCCGCAGGGCCTGGCCGCGAGCTGGTGGTGGCCCAAGCCGCAGGTCGGCAACACCCACCCAGGCGCCACCTACCCGTTCGGGATGGTGTCGGCCTGCTCCTACTCCGGCGCCTACCCCACCGGCTACGGGCTGTACGAGCTCAACACCGAGGGCGTGCCGCCGCGGATGCACGAGGAGCAGATCGCCTCCGGCTTCAGCCACTTCCACCAGTCCGGCACCGGCGCCATCCGCAAGTACTACAACTACTTCCGCGTCACCCCGATGCTCGAGCCGCTGGACGCCCTCGGCACCAGCTGGCAGCTGAGCGACGAGGTCGCCGAGCCCGGCTACTACGCGGCCACCCTGTCGTCGGGCATCCGCTGCGAGGTCACGGTCGGACCACGCAGCGCGGTCCACCGCTACACCTTCCCGGAGCACCACGACGCGCGGATCGTCATCGACCTCTCACTCGGTGGGCTACTCATCCCCTACGGCGCCACCGTCCCGCTGCGCGCGCACCTGGAGACGCTCGAGCCCGGCATCGCCCAGGCCGAGGTGGTCGTCGAGGGGGCACCCCTGGCCGTGCACCTGGAGTGTGACAGCCCGAACTTCCGCCAGCTCCTCTGGTACGACCGTCGACTCGTCCCCGGCGGCACCCGGCTCGACTTCGACCGGATCCGACCCACCACGCTGCGGCCCTTCGGCCTGATGTGGCGTGGACCGACTCGGGCGGGTCAGGTCGTCGAGCTGAGGTTCGGATTCTCCTTGCGCGGGGTCGAGCAGGCGAGGGTGAACCTGCGCGACGACTGCAGCACGGGCAGCTTCCGCTTCGACGCCCGCCGCGCCGACACGGCCGCCGAGTGGCGCAAGCACCTCGACGCGGTGACCGTGGACACCCCGTCCAGCGAGCGGCGGACGGTCTTCTCCACCGCGCTCTACCACTCGCTGATCAAACCCTGCTTCGCGGAGAACGAGAGCCCGTTCTGGCCGATGGACGGCCCCTTCGTCTTCGACCTCTGCACGATGTGGGACATCTACCGGACCCAGCTGCCGTTGATCACCGCCCTGTTCCCCGAACGGGCTGTCGAGCTGGCCAACGCGCTGCTCAACGTCTGCGAGGAAGAGGGCAACCTCCCGATCGGCTACCGGATGGCCAAGGGCGCCGACCGGTTCTCCCGCCAGGGCAGCGCGCTGGCCCAGACGTTCCTGGCGGATCTCTGTCAGCTCGGCACCCCCGGCATCGACTGGGACTGGGCGCTGTGTCACATGGACACCGATCTGCGCCGTTCGTACGGCGAGGAGTACCTGCTCCGGGGCATCACGCACCCGGTCACCCACACCCTCGATCTGTCGTTCGGCTACCACTGCACGGCGCTGGTCGCCCGCCACCTCGGCGATGTCCAGCTGGCCAACCAGTTCGAGGCGCTGGCCACCCGGTGGGTGAACGCCTTCGACGCGGACACCGGGCTGCTGGTCGACTCGACCTACTACGAGGGCGGCCGGTGGAACTACTCGTTCCGCATCCAGCACGACATGCAGGCACGGATCGAGCTGGCCGGCGGGGACGAGCGGTTCCTGGCTCTGCTGGACGAGTTCTTCGGCTACGACGCGGACCCGGTGAAGCAGGTGGGTGAGCGGCCGGGGACCGAGGAGCTGGCCGCCGGCTACGCGCTCAACAGGTTCGAAGGTCTCAACAACGAGCCGGACATGGAGGTCCCCTGGGCCTACCACTACCTGGGTCGTCCGGACCGCACCGCGGAGGTCGTGCACGCCGCGGTGAACAACCAGTTCGGTCTAGGTCGCGGCGGGCTGCCGGGCAACGACGACTCCGGCGGGCTGAGCTCCTGGTACGTGTGGGCCAGCCTGGGGCTGTTCCCGGTCGCCGGGCAGAGCCTCTATCTGATCAACGCCCCGTCGTTCGCCCACGCCCGGATCGACCTCAACGGTCGGGAGCTCGCGATCGACGCGCCCGGCTTCGTCGAGCCGGAGCCCGACGGTCCTCCCCAGTACGTCCAGTCGGTCCGGTTCAACGGCCGGCCGCTGGAGCAGTCGTGGCTGCCCGCGCGCGATCTCCATCGTGGCGGTCAGCTCGAGATCACCCTCGGCCCTCGGCCGAGCGGCTGGAGCCGTGCTCATCGGCCACCCTCGGTGACCGAGCCCGGTTCGAGCATTCCCGACGTGTCCAGTGCCCCCCTTCCCGTGGAGGTCGTCGCATGATCAGCAACACCCGTCAGACCGAGTTCGCCTCCCTGCGGCGCCTCGTCATCGTCGTCCGCGCCGACCCGGTGATCTGTGGTCACTCGGGCGAGGCACGCAACCTGGCCGAAGCCGCGCTCACCCGAGGCTTCACCGAGGTCCGGATCGTCACCTGGCCGATCGCCCGGCTGATCGAGTCGGGACTGCCACTCAAGCCGTTGGACGGCATCGCGCCGTACAGCGACGGCATCATCGTCGAGCGACCGGAGCCGGTCGGCGACTACAAGGTGCCGGACGGGCGCTACCTCTCCGGGCTCACGGGCCGACTGGTCGAGCTGTTCACCGACGGCGTGCCGACGCTGGCCATGTCGCTCTACCTGAGCCCGCACACCATCGCCATCACCGATGCCGTCCGCGCCGCCGAGGCGACGGGGTTGCCGGTGAACGTGGTGACGATCGCCGAGGCCGTGGGCTCCGACGTGACCAACGTGGTCCGGTCCTGCGTCGAGGAGAACCGGTTCGGCGCCGCGGCGCACGTCCTGTCCGCCTACCTGGGTTCCGACATCCCGGTGGCCGTGTCGGACTACACCCGGCGGTTGATCATCGAGTCGGCCGAGGCCATCGACGCGCGGCACGGCACCCACTTCGCTGCCCAGTGCACGGAGCGGGTGGCCATCTCCTACCCGGCGATCGACACCACCGAGTTCCTCGACCCGGATCCGACCGAAGTGGCCTACAGCCTGGCCCGGCGCGGACTGACGGCGGGTGGGTACGTGCTGTTCCTGTCCCGACTCGCCCACGCGAAGGGTGTCGACGACCTGATCGCCGGCTTCGCCGCGAGCCGGGCCTGTGACGACCTGCGGCTGGTGATCGCCGGGAACGGTCCCGAAGCCGGCCTCCTGCGCGATGTCGCCGCGGACTCCCCGGCGGCGGACCGGATCGTGTTCCTGGACGACGTCGACGACGATGAGCGATCGCCGCTGATGGCCGGCTGCGCGGCGTTCGCGCTGCCCAGCAAGCCCCGCCCGGAGTTCGTCGAGACCTTCGGCATCGCGCTGGTGGAGAAGATGCTGTCCGGCGGCGGCCCGGTGATCACCACCGACACCGGCGGGATCGGTGAGGCGGTCGGTGACACGGCCCTGATCGTGCCGGTCGACGACCCGTACGCCATCGCCGCGGCCCTGGATCAGGCGCTGCGGATGCCGGATCAGGCTCGCCGGGAGCTGGCGCACCGGGCGCGCAACCACGCGATGCAGTTCGATCGCGCTCTGGTGCTGGACCGGCTGCTCAGTCGGCTGGTACAGCCCGAGGTGGCCGAGTTCACCGCCGCCTAGGCAGCAGGCTCGGACCGGCTAGCGCCGGTCACGGATCTCGGTCAGCCGGGTGAGGATCGCTTCGAAGTCCTCGCCCTGCTGCTTCCTCGGTGCGCGGACGTCCAGGTAGACGAGCAGCAGCAGGATGAACGAGAAGTTGCCGAGACCGCCGAACACGTAGACCACAGAATCCATCCGGCACCCTGTCCGTCGAGGGGATCATTCAGAAGCGACTGACCGCCATCGCGAGCACGAGACCGAGCATCACACCGCGCAGCACCTTGCCCCCGGTCGGCACCACCGGCCAGGAGAGATACGCGATCCAGGCGAAGAAGAAGAAGACGAGCGCCAGCGCAGGCAGGGCGATCGACAGCGGCCCGAAGAGACCGAGGACCACCAGCACCAGGGTGCCGAGCGGCACCACCAGGCGTGGCATCGAACTCAGCTTCACCAGCGTCGGCCGGCTGGCGTCCTCGATCTGCTTCCGGGTCCCCGTGCTCCTGCTGGCGGGGCCGGGGACGCCGCCGTTGCCCTGGCTGGCGCGGTTCCTGCTCTGATCTGCCACCCCACCATCCTGCCAGGGTCGTCCGCGGAACGGAGCACCAGCGACCCGATTTGAAAATGATTGCCAGTTACCTGAAAATGGTTCCCATGTTGCACCTCCCGCGCGCGCTCGGCGCCGTTGCTCTCAGCTGCTCACTCCTCCTTGCGGCAGCCTGCAGCACCGACGGGGTGCCGAGCTCGGCCCAGCCTGGTCAGTTGAAGGTCGTCACGGCGTTCTATCCCCTGCAGTTCGTCGCCGAGCGCGTCGCGGGTCAGCACGGCGCCGTCTCCAGCCTGACCCAGCCGGGTGCCGAACCCCACGACGTCGAGCTCACTCCGCGCCAGGTCGCGTCGGTCACCGACGCCGACGCCGTCGTCTTCATCAAGGGCTTCCAGCCCGCGGTCGATGAGGCCGTCGCTCAGAGCGGCAACCAGCACGTGCTCGACACGACCAGCGTCGTGCCGCTGCAGACCGAGGCCGACGAGCATGCCCACGCCGACGACTCCCCGGCCGACGAGCACGCCGAGGAGGGACACGATCACGGTGGTCTCGACCCCCACGTCTGGCTGAACCCGCTCAACATGGTCACCATCACCGAAGCCGTGGTCGCGCAGCTGTCCGGTATCGACCCCGACCACGCCGCCGACTACCGGGCGAACGGCGCCGCCCTGCAGACGGCGCTGGAGAAGCTGGACGCCTCGTACACGGCGGGCCTGAAGGCCTGCGACCGGCGCGAGTTCATCACCAGCCACGCCGCCTTCGGGTATCTGGCCGAGCAGTACGCCCTCACCCAGATCGGCATCAGCGGACTCACCCCGGATGCCGAGCCGTCGCCGGCCCGGATCGCGGCGGTGCAGGAGGAGGCCAAGGCGCACGGGGTCACCACGATCTTCTACGAGACACTGGTCTCGCCCGCCGTCGCGACGTCGATCGCCGGCGACCTCGGTCTGAGGACCGACGTGCTCGATCCGATCGAGGCGGTCACGGCGGAGTCACGCGGCGACAACTACATTGCCGTCATGCAGAGCAACCTGGAGGCCCTGGTGAAGGCCAACGGATGCCGGTGACCCAGCTCCCCCCTTCGGATCCCGCGAGCCCGGTTCCGGTCCTGCAGGTCGATGACCTGTCGGTCCTGCTCGGTGGGCTGCCGGTGCTGCGCGGCATCACCATGAGGGTGGGCGCCGGCGAGGCGGTGGCGCTCCTCGGTGGCAACGGTTCGGGCAAGTCGACGCTGGTCCGCTCCGCCCTGGGCCTGCTGCCGATCGAGCGTGGCTCGGTCGCCCTGTTCGGCCAGCCGCTCGGCCGGTTCCGGCGCTGGTCCCGGGTCGGCTACGTCCCGCAGCGCTCCGCCGCCTCCACCAGCGGAGCCACGGTGGCCGAGATCGTCGCCTCCGGTCGACTCTCCCTGCGCCGACCCTTCTTCCCCCGTACCAACCGGGACAGAGCCGCCGTCCGGGACGCGCTCGACCTGGTCGGGATGGGCGGTCGGGCCCGCGCCGACGTACGGGAGCTGTCCGGCGGTCAGCAGCAACGCGTGCTGATCGCCCGCGCCCTGGCCGGTGAACCGGAGCTGCTGGTCCTCGACGAACCGACGGCGGGTGTCGACCTGGAGCACCAGCAGGTGCTGGCCGACGTGATCTCGGCCCGGGTCCGCGCCGGTCTGACGGTTGTGGTGGTGCTGCACGAGATCGGTCCACTGACCCCGTTGATCGACCGCGGCGTGATCTTGCGGGAGGGCCGGGTGGTCGCGCAGGGGGCGCTGTCGGAGCTCGGCCACAGCGCGCACGCGAGGCACGAGCACACCGGCCACGAGTACGCCGGCCCGGACCCGTCAGACGGCCTGCTGGGCGGGACGGTCGAGCGCGGATGACCGGACGGCGGATGTGGCGCGAGCCGGGGCGGAGGACGGGCCACCGATGATCGAGATCCTGAGCTACCCGTTCATGCAGCGGGCCCTGCTCGCCGCGCTGCTCACCGGCGTCATCGCGCCGGCCATCGGCATCTACATCGTCCAGCGCCGGCTCAGCCTCCTCGGCGACGGTCTCGGTCACGTGGCGATCGCCGGAGTCGGGCTCGCACTGATGACCGGCCAGGCTCCGGTGCCGTGGGCGGTGGCGGTCTGCGTGGCCGGCGCGGTCTCGGTGGAGATCCTGCGGCAGCGGGGCAAGGCCACCGGCGACGTCGGGCTGGCCATCCTGTTCTACGGGGGTCTGGCCGCCGGTGTGCTGATGTCGGGCATCGCGGGTCAGGGTGCAGCGGCCCTGTCGCAGTACCTTTTCGGTTCGCTGACCACCGTGACGACCGCGGATCTGTGGGTGATCGTGGTGCTCGCCGTGCTGGTGCTGCTGCCCACCCTCGGGCTGGCCCCGCAGCTGTTCGCGGTCAGCACCGACGAGGAGTTCGCCCGCACCCAGGGACTGCGGACCGGTCTCTACAACATCCTGATCGTGGTGCTCGCCGCGGTGACGGTGACCCTCGCCATGCGGACCGTCGGTCTGCTGCTCGTCAGTGCGCTGATGGTGGTCCCGGTGGCCGCGGCCCAGAACCTCGTCCGCGGTTTCTACGCCGCCCTGGTCGCGTCGATCGCGGTCGGCGTGGCGGTGACGGTCGGCGGCGCGGTCGGGTCGTTCTACCTCGACACCCCACCCGGCGCCCTGATCGTGGTGCTGGCGATCGGGGTGTTCGCCCTCAGCTGGCCGTTCTCGGCTCTGATCACGCGGCGACGTAGAGTGGCCCCTGTGCTACCGGAGCTGGTCGACGACGACACCGTGAACCTGCACACCGAGGTTCCTGAGTCGCACCCGCACCGACACGGTCCGGACTGCGAGCACCGCGAGATCCGGCACGGGGACCACACCGACTACGTGCACGAGGGCCACCGGCACGCCTCGCACGGCGACCACTACGACGAGCACTGACGCCGGACCGCCGACCCGAGGAACCCATGACCAGCCAGCCGATCTCCACCTCCCCGCAGCGCCGCACCCGGCAACGGGCCGCGGTGCAGGAGGTGCTGGCCGAGCTGCACGAGTTCCGTACGGCGCAGCAGATCCATGACGAGCTGCGCAAGCGGGGGGACAGCATCGGGCTGACCACGGTGTATCGCACCCTGCAGTCACTGTCCGAGGCCGGCGAGCTGGACGCACTGCGGAACGCCGAGGGCGAGACCGCCTATCGGCGCTGCTCCGACGGTCACCATCACCACCTGGTCTGCCGCAGCTGCGGCCGGACGGTCGAGGTGTCGGGGCCCGCCGTCGAGCGCTGGGCCAACGCTGTGGCCGCCGAGCACGGCTTCCGCGAGGTCAGCCACGACCTGGAGATCTTCGGCACCTGCGGCAGCTGCTGATCACGCGGTCGATCCGACGATCGGTGTCGCACTTAGTCGGTCAGTGTTACACTCTGGTCCGTGCCCACCACTCGCCCTCGTCACGTGATCACCGAGACGGATCCCGTCGCGGCTGCCCTCGACGAAGCAGCTCGTCGGTGGCCAGAGGACAGCCAGAGTCGGAGCAGGCTGCTGGTGCGACTGGTCGAAGAAGGCCATCACGCCATCGCCGCTGACTCGGCACGACGTCTGGCCGCCCGGGTGGAAGCAATCACGCGAACGAGCGGAAGCCTGTCCGGGGTGTACGGGCCGAGCTACCTGGACGACGTACGCCGCGACTGGGACGAATGATCACGCTCGACGCGAGCGTGCTGATCGCTCACCTCGACGGCACAGACGCCCACCACGAGCGCGCGACTCGGTTGCTCATCGAGGCTGTGGACGAGCCCCTGCGCATCAGCCCGATCACCCTGGCCGAGTGCTACGTCGGAGCCGCACGACACGGTCTTCTCGATCATGCTCGATCGGCTGTCGCACAGCTCGAGGTGAACGTTGTTCCGCTGGGCG
Organism: Microlunatus sp.; assembly: GCA_036524985.1. Classification (GTDB taxonomy): domain Bacteria; phylum Actinomycetota; class Actinomycetes; order Propionibacteriales; family Propionibacteriaceae; genus Microlunatus. Next base: position 8,007 of record DATDBH010000074.1, read on the forward strand.
AGGACGCGCCTGAGAGGCTGGCATCGCTTCGGGTACAGACTGGCCTGAGGACGCC
>DATDBH010000075.1:0-42754 GCA_036524985.1 Microlunatus sp.
CCGCACACCTCGAGCTCGATCATCTCCAAGTCGGTGGCCCGCGGCGGCGGCCGGACCTCGTACCGCGGCCTGGTGCAGGTGCTGGAAGGCGCCTCGCACTCCAAGTCGGTGGTGAAGTGCGACGCGCTGCTGGTCGACCAGATCAGCCGCTCCGACACCTACCCGTACGTGGACGTCCGCGAGGACGACGTGTCGATGGCGCACGAGGCGACCGTCTCCAAGGTGAGCGACGACCAGCTCTTCTACCTGATGAGCCGGGGGATGGGCGAGGACGAGGCGATGGCCATGATCGTCCGCGGCTTCGTTGAGCCGATCGCCAAGGAGCTGCCGATGGAGTACGCCCTGGAGCTGAACCGGCTGATCGAGCTGCAGATGGAGGGCGCGGTCGGCTGATCCCGCCCGCTGCCCGCTGATTCTGGAGAACGAAAGCGAACTGACGAGACGATGACTGTTGTAGACGAGGCTGCTCCCACACTGGCCGGCCCGAACGTGGCCGCTGCGGTGGAGACCAGCGACAGGGTGGCCAGCCACCTGCACCCGACCGGCTCCTGGGCCGTCGAGGACCACCCGGTGCCCCGTGGGCTGGAGGAGGTGTGGCGGTTCACGCCGCTGAAGCGGCTGCGCCAGCTGCACGCCGACGCCCCCCTCGGCGCCGGTTCGGTGACCGTCGACGCCAGCGAGCACGACGACCTCTCGATCCGTACGGTGACCGGCGCCGAGGCGACTTCGTGGCGGGGAGTCTCCGGCTACGTGCCGATCGACCGGACGAGTGCCCGTGTCCTGGCCGAGACCGACACCACCTTGGTGGTCGAGGTGCCGGCCGAGGTGGAAGCCGCCCGGCCGATCGTGATCACCCTGCACGGCAACGGGATCGAGACTGCCGAGGGTGGTCACGTCGTGATCAAGCTCGGCCGGTTCGCCCGGGCCACGGTGCTGTTGGTGCACGACGGCTCCGCAACGTTCGGGCAGGTCGTGGAGATCGTGCTCGAGGACGGTGCCGAGGCGACCGTGACCTCCATCCAGAATTGGGCCGACGACACCGTCCACCTGGCTCAGCACGCCGCGAAGATCGGCCGGGACGCCACGCTCAAGCACGTCGTGGTCACCTTCGGTGGCGATCTCGTCCGGATCAACGCAGGGGTGGAGTACGCCGGTCCGGGTGGGTCGGCCGAGATGCTCGGTCTCTACTTCGTCGACGCCGGACAGCACCTGGAGCACCGGCTGTTCGTCGACCACAACCAGCCGAAGACGCGCTCGAACGTCGATTACCGCGGCGCCCTGCAGGGCAAGGGTGCCCACTCGGTCTGGATCGGCGACGTGCTGATCCGCAAGGTGGCCGAGGGCATCGAGACGTACGAGTCGAACAAGAACCTGGTGCTCACCGACGGCTGTCGCGCCGACTCGGTGCCGAACCTGGAGATCGAGACCGGCGAGATCGCCGGAGCCGGTCACGCCTCCACCACCGGACGCTTCGACGACGAGCAGCTGTTCTACCTGCGCAGCCGCGGCATCGACGAGGCCGAGGCGCGGCGGCTGGTCGTGCACGGCTTCTTCGCCGACATCATCCGCCGGATCGGTGTGCCCTCGATCGAGGAGACGCTGCTGACCGCGCTGGAGGCCGAGCTGGCCGTGACCGTGGGTGCGCCGGCATGAGCCTGGTCCGTGCCTGCGCCGTCGCCGACCTCGCCCCCGAGACCGCCATCGCGGTCGAGGTGGACGGCGTCGACGTGGCCATCGTGCACTCGGGCGATCACTTCTACGCGATCGCTGACGAGTGCAGCCACGCCGCCATCCCGCTCTCCGAGGGCGACGTGGGCGCCGGCGAGATCGAGTGCTATCTGCACGGCTCGCGCTTCGACCTGAGCACCGGCGAGCCCCTGGGCCTGCCCGCCACCGAACCGGTGGCGGTCTACCGCTGCCGCGTGGTCGACGACGAGGTCCTCGTCGACCTCACCGCCACCCCCGATACCGCACCACAGGAGTTCTGACATGTCCACACTCGAGATCCGCGACCTGCACGTGTCCGTCGACACCGAGGCCGGTGCGAAGGAGATCCTCAAGGGGGTCGACCTGACCATCCGCAGTGGCGAGACGCACGCGATCATGGGCCCGAACGGGTCGGGCAAGTCCACCCTGGCGTACTCCATCGCCGGGCACCCGAAGTACACCATCACCTCCGGCTCGGTCACCCTGGACGGGCAGGACATCCTGGCGCTGAGCGTCGACGAGCGGGCCCGGGCCGGTCTGTTCCTGGCCATGCAGTATCCGGTCGAGGTGCCCGGTGTGTCGGTCGCGAACTTCCTGCGGACCGCCAAAACCGCGATCGACGGTCAGGCGCCGAAACTGCGGACCTGGGTCAAGGACGTCAACGCGGCCATGGAACGAGTCCAGATGGACACCGAGTTCGCTCAGCGCAGCGTCAACGAGGGCTTCTCCGGTGGCGAGAAGAAGCGTCACGAGATCGTCCAGCTGGAGCTGCTCAACCCGCGCTTCGCGATCTTGGACGAGACCGACTCCGGTCTGGACATCGACGCCCTGCGGGTCGTCTCCGAGGGCGTGAACCGGTTCTCCGCCCAGGGGGATCGCGGCGTGCTGTTGATCACCCACTACACCCGCATCCTGCGCTACATCAAGCCGGACCACGTCCACGTGTTCGTCGCCGGACGGATCGCCGAGCAGGGCGGTGCCGAGCTCGCCGAGCGTCTCGAGGCCGAGGGTTACGACCGGTACGTCCGGGCCGCCGCCACGACCGCCGGTGCGGGAGCGGAGCGGGCCTGATGACGACGGCGGAGGTGGCTGAGGTGTCGGCGGAGGTGGTGGACGACATCGCCTTCGACGTGGACCACATCCGTGCCGATTTCCCGATCCTGGACCGGGAGGTCGGCGACCGGCCGCTGGTCTACCTGGACAGCGCCAACACGTCGCAGAAGCCCTTCTGCGTGGTCGAGGCGATCGAGGACCACTACCTCAACCACAACGCCAACGTGGCGCGGGCCATGCACGTCCTGGGGGCAGAGGCGACAGCGGCGTTCGAGGGCGGCCGAGAAGCGGTCGCCACCTTCATCGGCGCCGCCCGTCCCGAGGAAGTGATCTTCACCAAGAACGCTTCCGAGGCGCTGAACCTCTGCGCGTACACGCTGGGTTCCCGCTTGGGTCCCGGCGACGAGATCGTCATCTCGGTGATGGAACACCACTCCAACATCGTGCCGTGGCAGCTGCTCGCGGAGCGGACCGGCGCCACTCTGCGCTGGTTCGACGTGACCGACGAGGGCCGGCTGGACCTGGCGGGTGCCGCCGCGAGCGGGCTGGTCAACGAGCGCACCAAGATCATCTCGGTGGCGTACGTGTCCAACGTGCTCGGCACAGTCAACCCGGTCCGACAGATCGTTGCCCTGGGGCACGCGGTCGGTGCCACCGTCGTGCTGGACGCCTCGCAGGCCGTGCCGCAGCTGCCGGTCGACGTCGTCGGGCTCGGCGCCGACCTGGTCGCGTTCACCGGCCACAAGATGGTGGGACCGACCGGCATCGGGGTGCTCTGGGGCCGTTATGACCTGCTGGCCGAGCTGCCACCGTTCCTCGGTGGCGGCGAGATGATCGAGGTGGTCAAGATGACCGGCTCGACGTTCGCCGCGCCGCCGCACCGGTTCGAGGCGGGGACACCGCCGATCGCCCAAGCCGTGGGCCTGGGGGCGGCCGTGGGCTACCTGTCGGCCATCGGGATGGACGCGATCGCCGCGCACGAGCAGGAGATCACGGCGTACGCGCTGGAGGGTCTGAAGACCGTGCCGGGCCTGAAGATCCTCGGTCCGAGCGAGCCGGTCGACCGCGGGGGAGCGGTGGCGTTCACGCTGCCCGACATCCACCCGCACGACATCAGCCAGCTGCTGGACAGCCGGGGCATCGCGGTCCGCGGGGGGCACCACTGCGCCCGTCCGCTGCACGAGCGGTTCGGCGTGCAGTCCTCGACCCGCGCGTCGTTCTACCTCTACACGACCAAGCCCGAGATCGACGCCCTGGTGGACGGTCTGGGCTACACCCAACGGTTCTTCGGAGGGAGACGATGAAGGTCGAGGACCTCTACCAGGAGATCATCCTGGATCACTACCGGGCCAAGCACCACAGCGGTCTGCGCGAGCCGTACGAGGCCGAGGTGCAGCACGTGAACCCCAGCTGCGGCGACGAGGTGACGCTGCGTCTGCACGTCGCCGGCGGCGTGGTCGACGACGTGTCGTACGAGGGGGTCGGCTGCTCGATCTCGCAGGCCTCGACCTCGGTGATGACCGATCTGGTGATCGGCAGGGCCGTCGCCGACGGACTGGCGCTGCACGACGAGTTCTTGACCATGATGCAGAGCAAGGGAACCTACGAGCCGGACGAGGAACAGCTGGAGGACGCCATCGCGTTCGTCGGTGTGGCTCGTTTCCCGGCTCGGGTGAAGTGCGCACTCCTCGGCTGGTCGGCGTTCAAGGACGCCGCTCTCCGGGCGAGTGCGCAGGAGACGACGGAGGGAAGATCATGACCGGAAGCACCGAGACCACCCAGGTCCCGAGCGAGGAGACCGTTCGGCCGTCGGACCGGGTGGTCGACCAGCTGCCCGAGGTCGACCTGACCGAGCTGAGCGCAGCCGGCACCGAGGAGGACCTCTGGGAGGCCCTCAAGGACGTGGTGGATCCCGAGCTCGGGATCAACGTGGTCGATCTCGGCCTGATCTACGGCTTGCACCTCGAGGACGACAACTCGGTCACCATCGACATGACCCTGACGTCGGCGGCCTGTCCGTTGACCGACGTGATCGAGGACCAGACCAACACTGCCCTGGAGGGTCTGGTCAACGGTTTCGCGATCAACTGGGTGTGGATGCCGCCGTGGGGGCTGGAGAAGATCACCGACGACGGCCGCGAGCAGCTGCGGGCGCTCGGCTTCAACGTCTGAGGAGATCTCGTCCCGCATCGACGGGTCAGAGCTGCTCGAGGGTCGCCGGATCCTCGTCGCCGTCGAAGAAGGTGTCGAGCACGGTCCTGAACACCGTCTGGCTCTCGTCGGCGTGCACGAACAGGGTCATCGACGAGCGCAGCTTGATGGCGTCGATGCCGCCGAGGATCTCCTCGGCGGTCTGGTCGCGGTGGATGATCACGGACTCCGCCGCGGTCACCAGCCGCGGTCCGAGGACTGGGTGGGTGAGATAGGCGCGCGCCTCGTCGAGATCTGCGATTGCGTACCGCTGGGCCATGCCACTGCGGCCCAGCCCGGCGACCTGCGGGAAGACGAACCACATCCAGTGGCTGGTCTTGCGTCCGGCGCGCAGCTCGGTCATCGCTTGCAGGTAGGTGCCGCCGTCGTCCTGCGCGTCGACGAAGCGTTCGAGGTCGTAGGTCACAGACGCGATGCTGTCACCAAAGGCTCCTAGAGTGGGCCGGTGGGGGCAGATCAGGAGCCGGGGATTCCACGGCAGGCCGGATCGCCGAGCTCGAGCGGAAGCGCTGCTGGACGGTTACGGCTGGGATCAGCCGATCGACGTCGTCGAAGCCGCGGTGACCAGGCACGCGCAAGCCATCGATGAGGTCGTCTGGCTAGGCCAGCGTGGCCACGAGCCGCACGCGAGCTGGGTGGCAACCGGTGGCCCGGCCGCTGGCGCGCAGGTCTCGACGCCATCCGGAACAGGCCTCTCTAGGCACGCGAGCGGCGAGCCGGAGCCGACCGTCTCAGCCTTCAAGCGGTGACCCGTGCTGAGCGCGCGGCATCCTCAACGCGCTGGTGATGTGCTCGCCACCCGGCCGGGTCGTTGGTGGACAGGCTCGCATTGTCCTCATTCATTCCCACCGCACCGTCGATCAGCTCGCGGATGATGTCGGCGTGACCGGCATGACGCTGAGTATCGGAGACAACCCGGACAAGCGCGTGGTGCAGCGTCAGGGCGTTGTCACCGGCCGGCCACCACGGCACCGCGCCAACGGCGTCGAGCGGAAGCTCGTCGAGGGTGGCGTCAGCGAGGGTCCAGGCCTGTCGGTAGCCGTCGACTGCCCACATAGCGACCCACGATGTTCGCTCGCGATTGGTCGGGGGTGACCCACAGGTCGCTGCTTGGCTCCGTGCCGCCGAGCCACGGCAGAGCGAGACCCGACGGTCGACCGAAGGAGTCGGCGAGGTAGCCCACCTCGACGTACGACGCGTGCTTCACCAACCCGAGGAGATTGGTCCCGGTTGGCGTGAGGGGCCGGCGGACGTCGTACTCCGAGAGTCCGTCGAGCTTCCAGAGGAGAGCGTCGCGGGCTGACTGGAGATACCAGCGAAGCTCGGTCTTGGTGTCGGTCACGTCGTTCAGTCTCTCTGGTCGCGTCCTCCAGGGCGTTGCCCCCAGATGTACGCGGTGGCAGAGTCTGCTCGTGGCGACTCTCTACGAGGCAGCGGGCGGTATCGAGGGACTGACTCGTCTCGCGGAGGCCTGGCACCAGCGTGTCATGGACGACGAGGTGGTCGGACACGCGTTCAGCCACGGCTTCGACGAGCACCACGCCGATCGTCTGGCGGCGTACTGGGCCGAGGCCCTGGGCGGGCCGGAGCAGTTCGCACCGTCGTCGGATGGTCCGATCAGCTACTCAGTCGTCGGTGAGCCCGGGCACGCGGCGGTCCAGACCTGGTGGGCCCAGTGGCGGTCGCCGAGCAGGAGGGTGCCTTGGTTCGTGGTGACCGCGATCAGTCCGTCGGGTGATCGCCACAGGTAGGTGCCGAGGTCGGGTTGTCGGGCCTGCCAACCGCCGAGGGTTTTCGCGCGGTGCTCGGTCCGGGTGAGCGGTCCGAGGTTGCTCATCGACGTCTGGCCCGGTGGTGCGTGCTTCGTGTGCGGGATGGTGTGGTCGAGGTCGAGCCGACCCCCGGTGCGGATGGTGGTGGCGGGGCTGAACGGCCACACCGATCCGGGATGTCTGACGGTCATGGCTTGCCGAAGTCGTTGGGGGATCTCGTAGGCGTCGACCGCCGCGGTCGCCGCCGGGTCCAGCACCGGTCGGATCGTGATCGTCGGATCGGCTTGGGTCAGCCACTGGCGGAACTGGTCCAGGGTGATCGGGCCGTGTTCGGTGCGGACCACCCCGTGCTGGTCGATCAGGGTCTGGTCGGTGAGGTGGACGTGGATCACCACACGTGGTCCACAGCCCTGCTCGGTCGGGGTGAACGGGCGGAGGTCGAACCGGGCACCCGCCGCCGGACGAGCGAACGCAGCCGGGACGACGGCGGCGGGGATGTTGGGAGTGGGTGGCGGCGCCGGTGTTGACGGTGCTGCGAACACCGACGGATCGGCGTCAGCGTCGGCGTCGCATTCGGCGCCTTTCGTGCGCTGAGGCGGATCACCGTCGTCGCCATCCGCGGCCGCATGATCGTCACGCTGCCGCCGGTACCAGGCCAGGTCACCGTCGTCGACCGGCGGCTCCTCCGACCACGGTTCGTCACCGTCGTCGCTACCGGAACCGGGCTGCTGGCTGGTCCAGCAGTCGTCGTCGAGATCATCGAAGGAGGGTTGGTGCACGTTGCCGTGTCGGTCGGTCTCGCAGCCGGCGGCGGGCAGGTCTGCCGCCCACGGATCGGTCGGATCGGCCTGGTGCGCGGCGACCCGCTCCTCCGGGGTCTGGGTTGAGTCGGGGTTGTCGGCATGGCGGGCGAGCAGGTCCCGCAACCTCGCCTGATAGGCGATGATCCCGACCGCTTTGGACTGGCGGACCGCGACCGGGTCCTCATCCCCGTCGTCGGCCAGACACTCCGCGACCCGGTTCACCAACGCCAAGAACGCGGCCGCATCACCGGCGTCGACCCGTGCCACCAGGGTGCGGAGACCGTCGCCGGACTGGGTGGCCCGCACATCCCGTTGCGCCGCCGCGCGTGCGGCGCGTTGTTGGTAGGTCTTTTCGTCGACCTGCAACAACGTCGCGTCGAGCAGCTTCTCGAACCGGCCCCAGGCCAGCAGCTCGACCTGCCCGGTCACGATCCTGTCCACGACCCGTGCCGACACCACGGTGAGCTCCGAGGTGCGGCGGGCGACCTCCCGGGCTTTCCACGCCATCACCTCACCGGCCTTGACCCGTTCCCACAGCTGCGGCAGCCGGTGCCGGATCGCCAGCGCGTCCCCGATCAGCAGGCGGGCCGCGACCACGCTCGACTGCTGCGCCAACGCCAACGCCAACGGACACGTCTCCGCGACCAACGGGGTGCCCAGGGGTCCCATCCGCACGAACCGGTCCACCAGCACCGAGTCGGGACTGCTCGGATGATCAGGGTCAGTGGTCTCGCCGTGGCAGTCAGCCCATGCCGCCGCCAGCACCAGCGTGCGGCACCCCGCCCGCCGCTCCTGCCCGTGGTTGTCCGCAGCCAGGCTGAGCAGCTCACCCGGATCCCCGAGTGACTCCTCCAACCACTGATCGAACATACCATCGATTATAGCAGCGGGTGCCGACCGTCCAGGCCCAAGGGCTGTTTTTCCTCACCAGGGAAGAAGATTCTCGCTTCAGCCGTGGCGCGTGCGAGCCACCGATACTCAGCACGCAGCTCATCCTCTCGCTTGGGAGCTGCCTGCGCGCTGACGCCAACGCTGCACGTTGACCCGGGGGCAAGGACAACGGAGTCGATCCCGAACCGGGAAGACGTGTCTCAGACCGGGGTCATGGCCCAGCGCAGTCCGGCCAGGGTGGTCCGGGTGACCGGCCGGCTGATCATTCGGTCGGCGATCGGCAGCGTGGGCAGCTCGAGCAGGACCCGCGACCAGGCGGGCAGGGTGGAGATCGCACCAGCCGTCATCGATCGGTAGCCGACCTGCTCGAAGGGTGACAGCGGTGGGCGCCGCAGGAGCAGATCCATCGCCTCGCGCGCTTCCGAGGTCATCCGGAGCTCGGGGCGGTACGCGAGCAACGTCGCAGCCACCTCGGCGACGGTGGTCGGCGGGTCGACCACGCCGAGCCGGCGAGCCGTCTCGGCGGCCTGCGCCACGTAGCGATCCCGCTCCGGCTCGGTCAGACCCGACGCGCCGAACTGCTCATGGGTCGTCAAGAAGCTGTCCACCTCGGCGACATGCACCCAGGCCAGCAGCTCGGGATCGCTGGCCCGGTAGGGAATGCCGTCCGCCGTCCGGCCCTCGATCCCGGCGTGGATCCGGTTGATCGCCGCGATCAACCGCTCGGCGGCGGGGATGCTGCCGTACGTGGTGGTGGCCAGGAACGCACTGGTGCGCTGCAGTCGTCCCCACGGGTCCCCACGAAAGCCGGAGTGCTGGCTGACGGCGGCCATGGCCCGAGGGTGCAGCGACTGCAGCAGCAGGGCACGGATCCCGCCGACGAACATCGACGCATCGGCGTGCACCCGCCAGATCGGGTCGTCGGGGGTGAACCAGCGCGGTCCGGGTGCGTCGAAGATGCGGGTGTGGGCTGATTCGAAGTCCGACCCGGCGATCCGGCTCCGGACGACGGCTGCCGTCCCGGCGCGGAGGCGAGCGATGAGGGTCACAGACGCAGTTCGCCGTGAGTGGTCGGGCCGGACGCACGACCAGGCTGCCGCAGCGGGCCTTCGGTTTGGGTACCGGCCACAGATGTGGAACCGTTGACCCGCCATGTTGGTAGCCAGAGACCTCGAGATCCGCGCGGGTGCGCGATTGCTGCTGGAGCATGCCAGTTTCCAGATCGCGACTGGGGACAAGATCGGTCTGGTCGGGCGCAACGGGGCCGGCAAGACCACGCTCACCAAGATCCTCGCCGGCGAGGCTGCCCCGGCCGCAGGCTCGGTCAGCCCGGGGGGTCTCGTCGGCTACCTGCCGCAGGATCCCCGGACCGGCGATCTCGACGTGCTGGCCAAGAACCGCATCCTGTCCGCCCGCGGTCTGGACGCGGTGGTCGCGCGGCTGCGCGACGCGGAGATCGCGATGGCCGACGACTCGGTCGAGGTGCAGGACAAGGCGATGGCCAAGTACGCCCGAGCCGAGGCCGAGCTCGCCGCCGCCGGTGGCTACGCGGCCGAGTCCGAGGCCGCTCGGATCGCCAGCAATCTGGGACTTCCCGAGCGGGTGCTGCATCAGCCGCTCCGCACCCTGTCGGGGGGCCAGCGGAGGCGGGTCGAGCTCGCCAGGATCCTGTTCTCCGGGGCGGAGACCCTGCTGCTGGACGAGCCCACCAACCACCTGGACGCCGACTCGATCGGCTGGCTGCGCAGCTACCTGCAGGGGTACGGGGGCGGCTTGATCGTGATCAGCCACGACGTCGGGCTGCTGGCTGCGACGGTCAACAAAGTGTTTCACCTGGACGCCAACCGCTCCGAGCTCGATGTGTACGCGATGGACTGGAAGCGCTATCTGCAGCAGCGAGAGACCGACGAGAAGCGTCGCCGTCGCGAGCGGATGAACGCCGAACGGAAGGCCGACCAGCTCCTCACCCAGGCCGACAAGATGCGGGCCAAAGCCACCAAGGCCGTCGCCGCGCAGAACATGGCCCGGCGCGCCGAGCGGCTGCTGGCCGGGATCGAGGGCGAGCGGACCACCGACCGGGTCGCCAAGATCAGGTTCCCCGACCCGGCGCCGAGTGGCAAGACACCGTTGACCGCCGTCGATCTGAGCAAGTCGTACGGATCGCTCGAGGTGTTCACCGGAGTTGATCTTGCCATCGACCGCGGCAGCCAGGTCGTGATCCTCGGACTCAACGGTGCCGGCAAGACCACGCTGCTGAGGATCCTGGCCGGAGTGGAGGAATCCGACACCGGTGAGGTGCGCCCCGGCCACGGGCTGCGATTGGGCTACTACGCCCAGGAGCACGAGACGCTGGACACCTCACGCAGTGTGCTGGCCAACATGAAGACCGCGGCCCCGCACCTCAACGACACCGACGTGCGCAAGGTGCTGGGCTCGTTCCTCTTCTCCGGTGACGACGTCGACAAGCCGGCCGCTGTGTTGTCCGGTGGTGAGAAGACCCGACTCGCCCTGGCCGTGCTGGTGGTCTCGAGCGCCAACGTGCTGTTGCTCGACGAGCCCACCAACAACCTCGACCCTGCGTCCCGGGCCGAGGTCCTCGACGCCATCCGCCGCTACGCCGGTGCGGTGGTGCTGGTGACCCACGACGAGGGAGCCGTCGACGCGCTCGACCCGGACCGGGTGCTGCTGCTGCCCGATGGGGTCGAGGACCTGTGGAACCCCGACTACGCCGATCTGATCACCCTGGCCTGATCCACGTCCATGATCATCGGCCGAGGCGATCTCGGGACATCGACCCCAGCCGATTCCGTCGATATCGATGATCACTGGTCGCCAGGGGGCGCAATTGTGCAGGAAAGGTGCTACAAAGTGATAATCCGGTGATCATCATCTGATCCATCACCCGCTCGAGGAGGCGCCATGGCCAAGGTTGTCAGGGGAACCCGGATCACGGGAGCCCAGCGCGAGACGCTCGCCGCGCAGTACGCCAAGAAATACGAGTCCGGGCAGAGCATCCGCAAGATCGCCGAGACGGCCGGCCGGTCCTTCGGTTTCGTGCACGGCGTTCTGGTCGAGCACGGAGTCACCCTCCGTGGGAGGGGTGGCGCCACCCGGGGAACCAAGCGGGTAGCGAGCGGCGCGGCGAAGAAGACGAGCCCTGTCGCCCCGGCCCCGGCCGCGACGAAGAAGACGACCGCCGCCACGACAGCCAAAGCCGCACCTGCGGCCAGCAAGGCCGCGAGCAAGAAGGCCACGGCCACGTCGGCGCCGGCGAAGAAGGCGACCGCCACGAAGGCCGCGACGACGAAGGCAGCACCGACGAAGAAGGCCTCGGCCGCGAAGTCAGCCACCAAGAAGGCGCCCGCGGCCGTCGTGCCTGCCAAGAAGTCGGCCGCCAAGAAGTCCGTGGCCAAGACCGCGGCGAAGAAGACCCCGAGCAAGAAGGCGGCGGCTGCGAAGGCACCGGCCAAGAAGGCCAGCAAGAAGGCAGCAGCGAAGAAGAGCTGAGCCGACGGCACCGTCACTCTCGCCCGAGGGCAGGCATGAACGCCTCCGCGTTGCCGGGTGGGGTCGAGGTGATCATCGACGGCGCCCGAGGGCTGGCCGAGGTCCGGCTCACGCGCCCCGAGGTCCGCAACGCTCAGACCATGGCCACCTGGGCGTCGTTGGCCCGTGCTGCGGAGCTCATCGGCGAGCGGTCTGACGTCTCCGTGGTCGTGCTGAGAGGTGCTGGGAAGGACTTCAGTGCGGGCTTGGACCTGCGGATGCTCCGCGGCTCCGTCCCCGCCAGCGAGGGCGACCTCCGCGGGCTCCTGATCAAGGACGACGCCGAGATCGAGCAGGCCATCGCCGGATTCCAGCGCGGGTTCAGCTGCTGGCGTGACCTGCCCGCGATCGTGGTCGCCGTCGTCGTCGGGCACGCCGTCGGGGCGGGCTTCCAGCTCGCGCTCGCAGCTGATCTCCGAGTCGTCAGCGACGACGCGGTCCTGGTCATGGCCGAGTCGCGGCTCGGCCTCGTACCCGATCTTGGCGGCACCGGTCGACTCGTGGAGATCGTCGGGTACGCGCGGGCACTGGAGATCTGTGCCACCGCCGGGCCGCTGGACGCGATCCGGGCCGAGCAGCTGGGGCTGGCGAACGTCGTGCTGGCAAAGGCCGACCTGGAAGCCGGCGTCGATCGCTATCTCGACGCCCTGCTCGGCGTCGATCCGCTGGTCTCGCGGGCGATCAAGACGGTGATGGCCAGTGCCGCATCATCGACGCCGGTGGATCAGCTGGGTGTCGAACGAGCGGCTCAGGTGCCGTTGCTGCGCAGGATCATCGCGTCCAACGGGTGATCACGCACGAGACGGTGACCGGCCTCGGCCAGGACAGCCGCCCGGCTGCCGCCCGGATCTCGGCCGATCGGGAGTGGAAGGCGTTCGGACCCATCATGATCGACCGGATCGCGTCATCCGCGGTCCAGGGGTCGTGCACCTCGACCCGCCACTGCTGGGAGGTGCTCAGACCGGCCCGGCCGAACGTGTCGGTCAGCCGGCGCTCCTTGTCGGACTCGACGCCCAGCAGACCGAAGGTCGACCGCAGCTCGTCGAGGTGATCGGGCCCGGGAGTCACGGTGATCACGCACCCGTGGGGGCGCAGCACGCGGGCGAACTCCTCGACGTTGCGGGGCGAGAAGACGCTGAGGACGACGTCCACGCCCGCGTCGACCACGGGCAGCCTGACCCACACGTCGGCCGTCACGACGGCCAGTCGGGGATGGGCCCGAGCGGCTCGCCGGCAGGCGGCCACCGACACGTCCAGTCCGAGTGATCGGGCTCCCGGTCGAGCCTGCAGAGCGGCAGCGGCGTAGTGACCGGTGCCCGTCCCGACGTCCAGGATCTCTGGGACGTCCGTCGGCAGCGTGGTGATCAGGGCGTCGACGACCGCGGCGTACCGGCCCGAGTCCAGCAGCTCGGAGCGGGCCGCGACCATCGGGGCGGTATCGGCGTGGGCCGGCTGCGCGGCACCGGTGAGGTTGACGTACCCCTGTCTGGCGATGTCGAACGTGTGACCCTGTCCGCAGCACAACGCGCGCTCGTCCCACGAGAAGGACGCGTGGCAGCGCGGACAGCGGAGCAGGTCGACGACCCGGGCCAGGCTCGTGATCATGCCCGGGTCACAGGGCGCGGGTGGCCCCGCCGTCCACGGCCACCACGCTGCCGGTGATGTAGGAGGCGGCCGGTGAGAGCAGGAACGCCGCGATCGTGCCGAACTCCTCGGGCCGTCCGTAGCGACGCAGCGGGATCCCTTGTTCGTTGGCCGCCCGCGCCGCGGCCGGATCGGCCGAGAGCGAGTCGAGGTGCTTCACCCGATCTGTCTCCACCCGGCCCGGCAGCAGGGCGACGACCCGGGTGCCGTTCGGTCCCAGCTCGTCGGCCAGCTGCTTGACCAGCATCGCGAGACCGGGCCGCAGTCCGTTCGACACGGCCAGCCCACCGATCGGCGCCTTCACCGAGGTCGACAGCACCCAGGCGATCGCGAGATCTGCGGCGGTGCCGTGTCCGACGACGGCGCGGGTCACCCGCAGGGCGGCGAGGAACACTGCGTCGAAGCCGGCGAGCCAGTCGCTGTCGGGGGTGGCGAGGGCCGTACCGGCGGCCGGTCCGCCCACGCTGATCAGTGCGCCGTCGAGGCGGCCGAAGGTGTCCAGGGCGAGCAGGCAGGCGTTCTCGGCGGTCTCCGTCGTCGCCAGGTCGGCGGCGAGAGCGACCGCGCTGTCCGCGCCCAGCAAGGCGACGACCTCGCCGAGCACGTCCGCCCGGCGGGCGACCAGCACCACCTTCGCTCCCTCGGCCACCAGCTGCTGAGCCGTGGCCCGGCCCAGCCCGCCGCTCGCGGCGGTGACGACGAAGACTCGATCGCGCAATCCCAGATCCATGCAGCGATCCTGGCACGGAGCGGTCGGATCAGGTGTCGGCCGGGGTGCGCTGACGCTCGGCCGCGGCTTCGCTGGTGTCGTCACGGGCTCGCGCCATCCGTCGATCGCGCAGATCGGAGCGGATGAACACGACGATCCCGAGGATGCCGATGCCCGCGAACATGAACCACTGCATCGCGTACCAGAAGTGCGGACCGCTCGACAGCTCCGGCAGGGCCACCGGCACGAACCCGCCCGATTGCGGTGGGGTCATCTCGATCGCGCTGATGAAGCCGTTCGCCACCGGGTAGCCGATGGCCGGTTGCAGGGCGTCGGAGTTGATCAGCCGCACCGAGCCGTTCACCGGGTCGACCGCGCCGCTGCGGCCCTGCTCGTTGCGGCGTACGTGACCGAGCACCGTCACCTCACCCGCGGGCGGCGGTGGCCCGACGGCTGGGATGCCGGTGCCGGGCACCACGGTGATGAACCCTCGATCGACCAGCACCGTGCCGGTGGCCGTGCGCAGCGGTGTGACCACCTCGTAGCCCCGGTTCTCCCCGTTGTTGCGGTTGCGGACCACGAACTGGTGCTCGCCGTCGAACGTGCCCGTGGCGGTGACCCGTTGCCACTGGTCGGCATCGACGATCACCCGGTTGAAGACCTTCTCGTACGGTTGCACCGGTGCCTGCTCGTTGCTGATCGTGGTCGCGTTGCGCGTCTCACGCTCGGACAACCGACGCAGCTGCCACTCGCCGAGGTTGACGAACAGCACGGCGAGGGCGACCACGAAGACGACCAGCAGCGCCCATCGCACCCAGAGCCGTCGCACGCCTCCCAGGTTAGGCGCTCTCGCTCCCGGTCGGCGGATCGGAGGACGCGGCGCTGGTCAGAGCCAGCGCGGTCACCTTCGCGGCCGCACCACCGAGCGAGTCCCCGCGTCCCACGGCGACGCCCACCAGGAACGCGGTCAACGGGGCGGCCAGCCGCTCCACCTCGTGCGCCGAGTCGCGGGCCAGGTCCAGCAGCGTGTGGATGCTGTTGTTGTCGAGCTCGACGTCGGTGATGCCCAGTTCCTCGGAGACGGCGTCCAGCCAGGTGCTCAGCTCCGCCACGGTTCTCACTCCCTCGTCGTCTTGGGTGGGTTTGGTTGGATGCTCTCATGGGGCGGGTGACGCGGCGGCAGCCGGTGGTGCGAGTAGGCGGTCCGCGCCCCGGTCCCGGTGTGGACACGGTGGCGGTCGAGGAGCCGTTGGAGGTTCGGCTGGGCGGTCGTGCGTTCCAGGTGACGATGCGGACCCCCGGCGACGACATCGACCTGGTGCACGGCCTGCTCTACAGCGAACAGGTGGTCAGCGAGGCTGCTCAGGTCGTGCTGGCTCGCTACTGCGCCGGCACCGGCCCCGACGGGGTGAACACCTACAACGTCATCGACGTGACGCTCGGCGACGGGGCGGCGCCCCCCGAACCGGGACTGCAGCGCAACGTGCTCACCTCGAGCGCCTGCGGTGTGTGCGGGGTCGCCAGCATCGACCAGGTGACCCGCGTGGCACGTCACCCGTTGACCCCAACCGAAGTGCCCAGTGAGGTGCTGCTGGCGGCGCCGCAGCTGATCAGGCCCCTGCAGCCGGGATTCGCCAGGACCGGCGGTCTGCACGCGGCAGCCCTGCTCGGTCCGGATGGCACGGTGCGCTGCGTCCGCGAGGACGTGGGACGGCACAACGCGGTCGACAAGGTCGTGGGCTGGGCTCTTCGCGGGGACCTCCTGCCATTGTCGGACGCGATCCTGTTCGTCACGAGCCGGGCGTCGTTCGAGCTGACCCAGAAGGCGGTGCTGGCCGGGATCGGCGTGCTGGTCGCGGTGTCCGCGCCCAGCTCGTTGGCCGTCGAGCTGGCCGACCGGGCGGGGCTCACCCTGATCGGTTTCGCCCGCGGTGACGCGATGAACATCTACACGCACCCCGAGCGCGTACGGCTGGAGGGGGCCGAGGTGGAGGCCGCCCGGCCGTGACGTAGCGTCGCTGATCCGAGGACGACCAGGGAGGCCGACATGACGGCACGACGCGCGAACCCCGCGAGAACCCGCGATCTGGGCCTGCTGCTGCTCCGGGTCGGGGTGGGCGGAGCCCTGTTCGCCCACGGCTCGCAGAAGCTGTTCGGTTGGTTCGGCGGCGGGGGAGTCGAGGGCACCGCGGAGTTCCTCGGTTCGGCCGGCTTCGAGCCACCGAAGCTGAATGCCACCCTGGCCGGGGTCGGCGAGGCCGGTTCGGGCCTGCTGCTCGCCCTCGGCCTGGGCACCGGTCCGGCCGCCGCAGGCGCCAGTGCCACCATGGCCACCGCCAGCAGCGTGCACGCGTCGAACGGCTTCTTCAACACCAGCGGTGGCTACGAGCTGCCGGCCACGTACGCGCTGGCCGCGACGGCCCTGGCCCTCACCGGACCGGGCAGGCTCTCCCTGGACCACGCGACCGGGCACGTGCTCTCCCGGCCCGGACTGACCTGGCTGGCGTACGCCGGGGCGCTCGCCGGTGCGGCATACACGATCTGGAGCCGGCGGCAGACCCTGGACGCGCGCCAGGACGCCGACGACGACGCGACCTAGACTTCGACGGTGACAACCCTGCTGCCCATGCCCCGGATCCGCTCGGCGGCTCCGGTGTCGGAGGCCGTGGCGGTACGGTCCCTGGGGGATGCGTACGGCCGGGTGGCCACCGATCTAAGGGTGTCGTTGACGGACCGCTGCAACCTGCGCTGCCAGTACTGCATGCCGGCCGAGGGCCTGGACTGGCTGCCCCGGGACCAGGTGCTGACCAACGAGGAGATGATCCGGCTGATCCGGATCGGGGTCACCCGGCTGGGCATCACCACCGTCCGGTTGACCGGTGGCGAACCGCTGCTGCGACAGGACCTGGAGTGGTTGGTGGCGGCCATCGCGGACCTCGACCCGACGCCGACGATCGCGCTGACGACCAACGGCATCGGGCTCGCGAAACGCGCTTCCAGCCTGGCTGCGGCCGGGCTGAAGCGGATCAACATCTCCCTGGACACGCTCGATCCCGAGACGTTCAAGCAGATCACCCGACGACCGCGTCTCGCCGATGTTCTGGCCGGCGTCGAGGCGTCGGTGGCCGCCGGTCTGCAGCCGGTCAAGATCAACACTGTGCTGCTGCGCGGCGTGAACGACCACGAGGCATACCCGCTGCTGGACTGGGCGATGCGCACCGGCGTCCAGCTGCGCTTCATCGAGCAGATGCCGCTGGACGCGCAGCACTCGTGGAAGCGCTCCGAGATGATCACCGCCGACGAGATCCGCGACCGGCTGTCCGAGCACGTGGAGCTGGTGGAGGACGACGGCGATCGGGACCGTCGGGGGAGCGCCCCGGCCGAGCTGTTCAGGGTCAAGGGACCCGAGCATCTCGCGGGAGTCCGCGGGGTTGACCACACCGTCGGCATCATCGCGTCGGTCAGCAAGCCGTTCTGCGGCGCCTGCGATCGGGTCCGGCTGACCGCCGACGGGCAGTTGCGCAACTGCCTGTTCGCCCGGTCCGAGTCCGATCTGCGCGCCCCGCTGCGTGCCGGCGCGTCCGACGAGGAGCTGGCAGATCAGTGGGTGCGGGCCGTGGCGACCAAGCGCCCCGGCCACGGGATCGACGACCCGTCGTTCCTGCAGCCAGACCGGCCGATGTCGGCCATCGGCGGCTAGGGGCTGATCACCGCGGCGTCGCCGCGATGGACCGACCGGGCCAGATTCCTCGGCTGTGACGTCGCACGCTGACCTCCCGGGTCGTAGGTAGACTAAGTCCATGACTAAGCTCATGACCGAGGCGGATCGGGGGGTGACGACCGTGGGCGTGCACGAAGCAAAAACACACCTGTCCCGGATCCTTCGTCTCGTCGAGAGCGGGGGCGAAGTGCACATCACCCGAGGTGGCGAGCCCATCGCCCGCATCGTCGGGATGGAGTCTGCCGTCCGCGAGATCGGCTTCGCCGAAGGAGTGGTGACTGTCCCCGACGACTTCGACGAGTCCGATGCGGAGCTGGTCGAGAGCTTCTACGCCGGATGAGGCTGCTGATCGACACGCACATCGCTCTGTGGCTGGCCGTGTCACCGGCGCGGCTCTCCGCATCTGCGTCGTCGATCGTGCGAGACGGTGCCCACGAACTTGTGCTGTCGACTGCCAGCGCGTGGGAGATCGCGGTCAAGCATGCAGCGGGGAAGCTCCTGCTCCCCGCTCCGCCGGAGGCTTTCGTCCCCGAGCTGTGCCGCCGCCTCCGACTGGCCGTCCTGGTGATCGAGATCTCGCACGCTCTCCGGGCCGGGACCTTGCCCATGCTGCATCGAGATCCGTTCGACCGGGTGCTGGTGGCGCAGGCACAGGTCGTCGGGCTGCCGATCATGACGGTCGATCCGAAGATCGCGCGCTACGACGTCGAAGTGATCAGCGGCTAGCAGACTCCGGGAGGTCCTCGACGCCGCGCAGGAAACCGCGGGACGACAGGAACGAGGTCAACGAGTCGCGGTGCTCGGGGCACGCCAACCAGTGCTTGCGCCGGTCCGGGGTATGGATCTTCGGGTTGTTCCACTGGAGGTCGTACGCGGCCGCGGTGCGACAGTCCTTGGCGGAGCAGACGAGACCGTCGGGGCCGCTCGGGAGCGGGTCGATGCCTCGCAGCGGCGGGTGCGGGTCAGGCGACCCGCTCATCGGGCTCCTCCACCACGTGGCCGCTGATGACCTGGCCACGCTCATCTCCGGTGGTGATCGCGGGTGCGTCACCCGGGCCCCCGCCGCCAGCGACGGCATCGCCCGGCGGGCGCTGATGCGACTGGTTGGCGAAGATGACCGCGATGTACGGCAGCACCACCGCGCCGGCGAAGAGGATCCAGCGAAAGGTCCCGGGCACGAAGATCATGGCGATGAAGCAGGCGGTCCGGAACGCCATGGTGATCGCATACCGACGCTGGCGGGTGGCCAGCTCCTGACTCGCTGCGGACCGGGCGTCGGTGATGACGGTGAACGAGCCGAAGGCGACCCCGCCGCCCGACCGCGAAGCGGTCTGACCCGTCCGGTCCTGCGCGCTGCCCGTCACCGGTCCAGCCTACGTCGGACTCGGCCGGTCCGTCCGGGGGGATCCACCGACCGTGGCAGTCCTCGAGCATCTCTCGATAGGTTGACCCCGTGACTGAGAGCGAACCGACGACGACGTCTGAGACAGCGACCACGGCCCGGGTCGTCCTGGTCACCGGCGGCAGCAAGGGCATCGGCCGGGGCATCGCCCAGCGGCTGCACGCCGCGGGCCATCGGGTGGCCGCCACCTACCGCAGCGGCGACGTTCCGGCCGGCGTGCTGGGCGTGCAGTGCGACATCACCGATCCGGCGCAGGTGGACGCGGCCTTCAGCGAGGTGGAGCGAGCGCTGGGCCCGGTCGAGGTGCTGGTGGCCAACGCCGGGATCACCCGCGACACCCTGCTGATGCGGATGAGCGACGACGACTGGTCCGCGGTCATCGAGACCAACCTGACGGGCGCGTTCCGAGTGGCCAAGCGGGCGACCCGGGCGATGATGCGTGGCCGGTTCGGTCGGATGATCTTCATCTCCTCGGTGGTCGGTCAGCTCGGGTCGGCCGGGCAGGTGAACTACTCGGCCTCGAAGGCCGGCCTGGTCGGGCTCGCCCGCTCGCTCGCCCGCGAGCTCGGCTCGCGGGGCGTCACGGCGAACGTGGTCGCGCCCGGCTTCATCGAGACCGACATGACCGCGGTGCTGTCGGAGGAGCTGGTGAAGAAGTACACCGACCAGATCCCGCTGGGCCGGCTCGGCGCGGTCGACGACATCGCCGCGACCATCGAGTTCCTGGCCGGCGATGGCGCGGGCTACATCACGGGCGCCCTGATCCCGGTGGACGGCGGGTTGGGGATGGGTCACTGAGAGAGTTCGACCGCAGCCGCGACGGCGGATGCACGTAGGCGTACCAGCACCAGACACCGAGCACGTGGAAGGACGACAGTGGGAATCCTTGAGGGCAAGAACATCCTGGTCGCGGGGGTGACCCTCGACACGTCGATCGCGTTCCACGTGGCGCGGATCGCCCAGGCCGAGGGGGCGACCGTGATCGTCTCCAACTTCGGCCGGGCCATGAGCCTGACCGGTCGGGTGATCAAGAAGCTGGACCCGGTGCCGCCGCTGCTGGAGGTGGACGTCACGAACGAGGAGCACCTGGCCGGACTGGCCGAAGCGGTCGGTCAGCACGTCGACCGACTGGACGGCGTGGTGCACTCGCTGGCCTTCGCCAACCCGGAGACAGCGCTCGGGGGGAAGTTCCTGACCACCCCGTACGGCGACGTCTCGACCGCGATGAACGTGTCGGCGTACTCGTTGACCTCCCTCACCATGGCCGTGAAGCCGCTGCTGGCCAATCCGGCCTCGGTGGTCGGACTCACCTTCGACGCGACCATCTCGTGGCCGGTGTACGACTGGATGGGCGTGGCCAAGGCGGCGCTGGAGAGCACCAGCCGCTACCTGGCGCGTTATCTGGGCCCGGACGGGGTCCGGGTCAACCTGGTCGCCGCCGGTCCGCTGGAGACGCTGGCCAAGCGAGCGATCGGTGGCGCCGACGAGTTCAACACCGTCTGGGCCCAGCGGGCGCCGATCGGCTGGGACCCCAAGGACCAGACACCGACGGCGAAGGCGGTGGTCGCGCTGCTCAGTGACTGGTTCCCGGCGACGACGGGGGAGATCATCCACGTCGACGGCGGCGTGCACGCGATGGGCGCCTGACGCCGTGAGCGCGGCCGGCGGGAAGTCACTGATCGAGGTGCGGCTGCTCGACGGGCCCAATCTCTACTTCCCGCGGCCGGCCGCCAAGGTGACCCTCCACCTCGGGGCACTCCTGGATCTCGACCTCGCGCAGGCGCAGCAGTTCGCGACGGACGTCGGGTTGGCCCGGTCGCGGCCCGGACCCGCCGGCTCGGCTTTCCGGCAGCGGTTCGCCGCCCGGGCGGTCGCCCATCTCGTCCGGCGGCTGGCGCTCGCCGGTGGTGTCAAGCGACTGGCCGTACGGTCGCGGCCCGGCACCGCGGTGGACGAGCTGGTGGTGGCCTACCCGTGGCGCAACTCCGCCCGCGCCGAGATGCTCGCCGACGGGGTCACCGCCGTGCTGGACGCCGTCGGGAGCGGCGACGGAGCGGACGTGGCGACGGTCTTGCAGCAGGCCGGAGAACGGCTCGCGGCCACGCCGCCCGGCTCGGCCCCTCAGCTGATCAAGCCGCGGATCCCGGTGGTGGCGGTGACGGGCACCAACGGCAAGACGACCACCTCACGGATGCTGGGCTACATCGCCCAGCGGGCGGGGCTGTCGGTGGGATGGTCGAGCACCGATGGCGTGTACCTCAACGGCGAGCTGGTCGAGGGGGGTGACTACTCCGGCCCGAGCGGGGCCGGGCAGGTGCTGCGGCAACCGGGCGTCCAGCTGGCGGTCACCGAGACCGCCCGCGGTGGCATCCTGCGCCGCGGTGTGGGGGTCGCCTGGAACGACGTGTCCGTGGTGACCAACATCAGTGCCGACCACCTCGGCATCGGTGGCATCGAGACTCTCGATCAGCTGGCGGAGGTCAAGGCCGTGATCACCAAGATCACCCGGCCGACCGGCTGGTGCGTGCTGAACGGTGACGACCCCCGCACGTTCGCCATGCGGCTGGGCACGAAGGCGCGGATCTGGCTGTTCACGCTGGACCCGAACTCGCCGGCCGCCCGGGCCGTGATCGACGACGGTGGCCGGGTGAGCACCGTCATCGACGGCTGGGTGTCGGTGCTGCAGCCCGGTGCCGACCCGCTGCCGGTCGTGCCGGTGGTCGACGTCGGCATGACGCTGGCCGGACTGAGCCGGGTCAACGTGGAGAACACCCTCGCCGTCACCTCCGCCGCCCTGGCCATCGGACTGAGCGTCGACCAGGTCGCCGACGGGCTCCGGGCCTTCGATCCCGGGGTGGACAACCCGGGCCGGATGAACGTGTGGACCGTGCCGATCGTCGGCGGGGAGATCAGTGTGGTGATCGATCTGGCCCACAACGAAGCCGGGCTGCAGGCGCTGATCGAGATCGCTCGGGGGATCAAGCCTGCCGGGGGTCGGTTGCTGCTGGGGGTCGGCACGGCCGGCGACCGCAGCGACGACGTGTTCGTCACCCTCGGCGAGATCGCCGGGCTGGCCGCCGACGTGGTCGAGATCGTGCACAAGGACGACTACCTCCGAGGACGTGCGATGGGCGAGCTGGGGGCGTTGATCAAGGAGGGGGCCGAGCACGCCGGAGTGACCATCGCCCGGGAGCACGCAGGGGAGGTCGCGGCCCTGGCCTCGCTGGTCTCGCAGGCCCGTCCCGGGGACGTGATCGCCGTGATGACCCACCAGGATCGGGCGCAGGTGGACGCTTGGCTGCTCGGGCACGGGGGGCGCCGCGATGCCGTGACGGACCTGAGGGTCAAGGTGCAGCGGGCGGTGTAGCGCTGGCACTCCGGGGGCGCTGACCGTCGGTCCGCCGATCTGCGCACCGTCTTGGTGGTCCCGCTGGTCACCCTCGACACCCTGGTGGACACCCGACCCGCTACTCGCCTCCACGATCGGCACGTCGATCGGGTTGAAACGCAAGGCCGTGTGGTGAGAGATCGCGGTCGGCCTCCGACGTTCGTGCGGTCGGCAGGCGACGACTCACGATGAGGGCGGCGGTCGCCAGCACCGCGTAGGCAGCCGAGAGAAGCAGCCCGAGCCGAGCTTGGTCGGCTCCGGTGACCATGGTGAAGAAGAAGGCTCCGCCGAAGGCGTTGAGCGTGGCGTGCCACACCGCGGCGAGCGACCAGCGGCCTCCGCTGGCGGTCAGCATCACCAGCACGATCAGCTGGAAACCGGCGTTCCCGACGATGCCGATGGTCCACGGCAGCTGACCGCCGATCATCAGGGGCAGGTGCCAGAAGATCCGCATGGCGGAGAGGATCGCCCAGGCACCGATCAGTCCGTGCCGGTCCAGCAGCACGGGTGCCGCGAAGGCGGTCCAGCCGGCCTCCTCGCCCAGCCCGACGAGGACGAGCATGGCCAGGAAGGTGACCGGGATCTCCGGCCACCGCGACAGCTGTTCGGTCGTGGGCAGCGGCGCCCCGAGACCGTGGTTGATCAGCACGATGGAGACGTGCACGAGGATCGGGGCCAGCACGGCCAGGGCATACCAGCCGGGTGCTGCCCGCCAGGTGCGGATCTGCTTCCACCAGGTCGCCAGCTTCGGCCGCCCCTGGCAGCCGAGCACGACCAGTGCGGCCAGCAACGGACCCAGGGGGTTGTTCTCCGGGTTCTCTCCCAGACCGAGCGCCGCGAGGAGGTAGTTGGACCAGCCGAAGAGGCAGGCCAGGGCGATGAAGCTCAGCATCGGCAGGCGACGCACGAGGTGGATGGGGTTGGTCATGTCGGAGCTCCTGGGGTGTGATGGCGGGGTCGGTGCTCCATCACTCTCGGCCGTCGAACGGCTCGGGCGCGTCGGTCCGGAGACCAGACTTCGGCCGGGTCTCCGGACGGAGTGCCCGCAGCGGAACTCACTCTGCAGACCGATGAGCGGCCGGCCTGCGAGCACTACATTGAGAAGACGTCCACAACGCCCGTCCGGGAGGCTCCAGGTGCGGATCCGCGAGCCGATCACACGCCGACAGCTCGGGTGGGACCTCGCGCTCGGCGGCGCCTGTCTCGCCGTTGCGGTCGCCGTGCACCTGGGCGGCACCGAGGCGGTGCCACTCAACCTCGAGCCGAGCTGGGTGTCGCTGCTGCTGACCACGCTGGCGGTCGCTCCGGTGGTGGCCCGACGGATCTTCCCGCTCCCGGTCCTGGTGCTGACCCTGACGGGTCTGCTGCTGCTCGTGGCCACTCGCAACACGGTCGGCGTCGCGACGCTGGGATGCACGGTCGCGCTGTACACCGCCGTCGGTGCCGGGTCGCGGCGCATGATGCGGCTCGCGGTGGGGGTCATGGTCGTCGCCGTGGTCGTGGGCCTGGCGATGCGGCCGGTGGATCTGAGCACGGGCGGTGCCCTGACGACGCTGGGCCTCTTCGTGTGTGCCGGCGTCCTCGGGCTCGGCGTCCGGAACCGGAGAGAGCGTTTCGAGGCCGACGCCGTGGCGAACCGTGAGCGGGCGGCGCGCCGATCGGCCGATGAGCGGCTGCGCATCACGCGCGATCTGCACGACATCATCGGTCACGCGATGAGCGTGATGGTGGTGCAGGCGGGCGTCGCCGAACGGTTGATCGACAGCGACCCGGACGAGGCACGGGCGGCGATCGCTCGGATCGGCGCCACGGGTCGTACGTCGCTCGGCGAGATGCGCCAGGTGCTGCAGGCGCTGCGAAACGACGAGGGACAAAGCGACTCACTTCCCCGTGAGCCGATGCCGGGACTGGCCGACGTACCGGCTCTCATCGCCCAGGTCCAGGAAGCCGCCGGGTTCCCGGTGACCCTGACGATCGCCGGGCCGCTCCCACCGCTGCCGCAGGGTGTGGAGCTGGTCGCCTACCGGATCATCCAGGAGTCCTTGACGAACTGTCTCAAGCACGCGGCGGCCACCCGAGCGGTGGTCGTCGTCTCGCACTCCCACGATGAGCTGCGGGTGGACGTCGACGACAACGGTCGCGATCAGCCGGTTGGTGACGCGGTGACCGGCCACGGCCTGATCGGCATGCGGGAGCGGGTGGCCGCGTACGGGGGGCAGCTCACCGCCGGTGCCGGTGCGGACGGCGGATTCCATGTGGGGGCACGCCTTCCCGCCCCGGCATCCGCACCGCTGGTGGGCGGTGGTGGGCGGTGATCACGGTTGTGGTGGCGGATGACCAGGAGCTCGTCCGGACCGGCTTCGCCCTGATCCTGGGGTCGGACCCGGAGATCGAGGTGGTGGCTCAGGCAGCCGATGGGGCTCAGGCCGTGGCTGCCGCGCACCGGTACCGGCCGGACGTCGTGCTGATGGACATCCGGATGCCCGTGCTGGACGGCATCGAGGCCACGCGACTGATCACCTCCGACCCGCGGCTGACTGGCACGCGGGTGCTCGTGGTGACGACGTTCGACGGGGACGAGTACGTGGTCGAGGCACTGCGCGCCGGTGCGAGCGGCTTCCTGCTGAAGGACACCCCGCCCGACGGGCTGATCCGCGGAGTGACGGTGATCGCGGGCGGAGAAGCTCTCCTGGCCCCGGCGGTGACGCTCCGCTTGATCGACCGCTTCGTCCGCGTCGAGTCGCCGCCCCGGCCAGACGAACGTCCGTCGGCACTCTCGGGACTCACCGCTCGAGAGCACGATGTCCTCCGGGCGGTGGCCGACGGCTTCTCGAACCTGGAGATCGCCGATCGTCTGGTGGTCAGCTACTCGACGGTCAAGACCCACGTCAGCCACCTGTTGACCAAACTCGATGCGCGCGACCGTGCCCAGCTCGTGATGATCGCCCACCGTGCGGGGATCGCGTCCTGACCACCGTCCCGAGGTTCCGTGCGGCATCCCGAAGGTCCGGACGGATCGTGCTCATGCCACCTCAGAACAACGCCGGTTCGGCCGCGGCATCGGCGCTCGCGGCCTCGGCCACGAAGTCCGGGTCCGAGACCGAGTTGGTGTTGGCGTGGTCGCCCCTCCGTGCGCCCGGCTGGGCCTGACGGCCGTAGCTCTCCAGCTCCGACATCACCGAAGCGTGCTGGTCGACGCAGACGACGATCAGGTCGCCCGGGTTGGACCGAGCGATGGCGTGGCGGGTGGCCTCCAGCTCGTCCAGCACGATCTCGATCTGCTTGGCGCGGACCCCCTCACCCATGGCGGCGTGCACTCCCTCGGCGATCAGGTCGGCGACCTCCCCGCGTCGGCGACCGCGGAGGCTGATGTCCTCGCGAACGATGACAACGTCGAAATGGTGCGCCGCGATCGCCCCCAGCTCTCGCATGTCCGCATCACGCCGGTCGCCGGCGGTGGCGATGACGCCGATCCGGCTCACCTTGCCCAGCTCGGAGGCCTTGTCCAGCTCGACTCCGGTCTTGTCGACGAAGTCGCCCAGCATTCGCAGGCCCGGGGCGTTGTGGGCATAGTCGATGACGACCGTACGGCCCTCGACCTGCACCTCGTTGAGGCGGCCGGGGGACAGGTAGTAGTTGGTCGAGAAGGACCGCAGGCCCTGACGGATGTCGTGCAGTGACGCACCCGCGGCGAAGGCCGCAGCGGCCGCGGCCATGGCGTTCTGGACGTTCATGGTCGCGCGGCCGCCGAAGGTCGCGGGCAGCAGGTGGGTCCAGGCCAGCTGCATGGCCCGCCGGCCCTCCTTGACCACGATCATCTCGCCGAGCTCGCTGCGCTCCAGCACGACCGCGCGGCCGCCCCGGCGGCAGTGGTCGTCCACCGACTCCCACACCTCACTGCCCGGCTCGGCCAGCGTGAACCAGACCACCCGACCCGAGCAGCGGCGACGCATGGCCCGGACCAGTGGATCGTCGGCGTTGAGGACCGCGTAGCCGTTGCGCGGCACGGCTTCCACCACGACGGCCTTGACGTCGGCCAGCTGCTCGAGCGTGTCGATGCCGCGCAGCCCGAGGTGGTCGGGCTGCACGTTCAGCACCACGCCGACGTCGTTGCGCTCGTAGCCCAGACCTTCGCGCAGGATGCCACCCCGGGCGACCTCGAACATGGCGAAGTCGACCCGCGGATTCTGCAGCACCATCTTGGCCGAGCGGGGCCCCGAGGCGTCGGCCCTGATCACCAGCCGCTCGTCGATGACCACGCCGTCGGTGGAGGTCATGCCGACCTTGCGGCCGATGCCCTTGAAGATGTGGGCGATCATCCGCGAGGTGGTGGTCTTGCCGTTGGTGCCGGTGACCGCGACGATCGGGATCCGGCTGGGGGAGCCCGGCGGAAACAGCATGTCGATCACCGGCTTGGCGATGTACTGCGGGTCACCGACGGTCGGGTGGGTGTGCATCCGAAAGCCGGGGGCGGCGTTGACCTCGCAGATCGCGCCCCCGGTCTCGCGGACCGGCTGGGTGATGTCGGGGGCGATGAAGTCGATACCGGCGATGTCCAGCCCGATCACCCGAGCCGCCTCCTCGGCGATCTCGATGTTCTCCGGGTGCGCCTCGAGCGTCCGGTCGATGGAGATGCCGCCGGTGGACATGTTGCCGGTCAGCGTGAGCTTGATCATCTCACCGGCCGGGGGGACGTCGTCCATCCCGAAACCCTGCTGGGCCACGAGATCGACGGCCGCCTGGTCCACCTTGATCTTGGTCAGCACCTTCTCGTGTCCCACCCCTCGCCGGGGGTCGGCATTGGTCTTGTCGATCAGCTCGGCGATGGTCAGCGTGCCGTCGCCGACCACGTGGGCCGGCACCCGCTCGGCGATCGCGGCGATCTTGCCGTCGATCACGAGGCAGCGGTAGTCCTTGCCGGTCACGTACGTCTCGACGATCACCCAGCCGTTGCGCGACTCGTCCTCGGCCTTCGCGAACCCGGCCCGGACGCCGTCCTCGTCGGTCAGGTTCAAGATCACCCCGCGGCCGTGGTTGCCGTCCAGCGGCTTGACCACGACCGGGTAGCCGATCCGCTCCGCCAACCGGACCGCGTCCTCGGCCCGCCGCACCGACTGCGAGCGTGGCACCGGCAGCCCCGCCGAGGCCAGCAGGGTCAAGGTGAGCTCCTTGTTGCTGGCGATGTCGACGGCGACCGAGGAGGTGTTCGAGGTCATGGTGGCCCGGATGCGCTTCTGGTGCACCCCCTGGCCGAGCTGCACGAGGGAGGAGCTGTTCAACCGGATGAACGGGATGTCGCGACTGACCGCCTCGTCGATGATCGCCTGCGTGGAGGGGCCGAAGGCCGAGCGCTCGCCGCGGATGATGAAGTCCTCGAGCTCGGCCTCGAAGTCGAAGTCGGGGTCGTGCTCGACCAGATCGTTCACCAGCCGTACGGCCAGCTGCCCGGCCGCCAGCCCGACCGACTCGTCGGAGTAGGCGAAGATCACGTTGTACTGACCGCGAACCCCCTTCACGCCGCGCGTCTTGCCGCGACGCATGTCGTGGCCGACGGCCTGCTGCAGCTGCAGGGCCACGTGCTCGGCGACGTGGCCGAGCCAGGTCCCCTCCTCCAGCCGCTCGACGAACCCGCCGCGACGTCCCCGGCTGCAGGAGTGGTTCCGCAGGCCGGGCAGCCGCTCCAGCAGCCCCTCGGTGAACCCCGGGATGGTATTGGTCGGGAAGTCCTCGAGCACCCCCAGGTCGACGACCAGCTGGATGGCCGGCTCGTAGTGCCACACGTTGGGTCCGCGATAGACCCGGCTGGACAGGATCTTCAGCTCCGGGCGGGGTGTCGCGGCGGCGGTCTCGGTCATGGTCGGAGCCTCTCGGTACGTCGGCGATTCGCGCCTGATCCTTCCACCAACCGACCCGTGTTGTCTGGGGCAGGTGGTCCAGCCGGCCTAGCTGCTTCGACCGCGCCGCAGTCGCCGCGCGTAGTGGGCGGGGGAGATCCCTTCGGCCGCGATCTCGCGGGCGAGCCCGCGCAGGTCGGACTCGGCCGCCCGCACCTCCGCGACCTCGGCGTCCGGCAGCGGTTCGACGTGCTGCACCAGGATCCGCCGGGTCAGGTCGAAGCGGCTGCCGGCCGGCAGCACGTGCAGCGTCGCTCCCGACACGAGCAACGGTGCGGTGCGCTGGGCCGCGTACGCGTTGCTGATCAGCGCGGCGCCGTCGACGATCGTGACCGCGCCGCGGCCGACCACCTCGAGCAGATCGCCCTGGCGGACGACGGCCGCGGTGTCCTCGTCCACCCCGATGCCCAGCAGCGAGGGCGACTGCGCGACGAGGGAGAGCAGCCGCCCGTACCGGTTCCGCTGCTCGAAGTGTTGGTCGATCACCACGCCGCGCAGCAGGCCGAGGCCGACCGACAGCTGACTCATCCGTTGCTTCGGGGTGGAGCCGCCGCTGCCGAAGGCGATCATGTGATCGGCGATGATGCTCGCTCCAGCAGACGTCCCGCCGACCGCGCCGCCACGCCGGTACGCGGCGTGGATGGCGTCGGCGAACGGCGTGCCGATGATGAAGTTGCTGAGCTTCAGCTGGTTGCCCCCGGTCATGAAGACACCGGTGGCGTCGTCCAGGCGGGAGGCCAGCTCGGGGTCCTGCGCGTCGGCACGGCTCTCGGGTCGGACAGCCTCCACGGAAGCGGCCCCGAGCGAGGCGAAGACGGCCTGGTAGACCTCGACGACCTCCGGACCGAGCGACGAGGCGCTCGGCACCACCACGATCCGTGCGTCCGCTCCGCCGGCTGCGGCGACGAAGGCGCGCAGCACGCTGCGCCGCCGGAGCTTCGCCTCGGCTCCGCCGATCGCGAACAGCGTCCCCGGCTCGCGCTCGTGCGTCCCTGCTTCCCCCTCGTGCATGGCGGACAGGATACGGACTCCTGCTGCTCCCTCAGTCCTGCTCGACGCCGAGCCAGCTGACCGAGGCGATCAGAGCTTGGGCCGCCGCCTCGCGCACCGCGCGCAGTGACGCCCGGCGCCGATCCGCCTCGTAGACCGAGATGCTGCTCCCGTCACCCTCCAGGGCGACGGAGCAGGCCAGCCATAGCCGGGCCGCACGGTCGGCCGCCACGCGTTGGCGCGGGGGATACCCCGGGGCGAGCTCGACCGCGAGATCCTTCGGCCGCCGACCGCCGGCCACGTCGAGGTCGACCAGCTCCCTGGCGGCCTGCAGCACGGTCTCGCCCAGCTCGCGCTCCGCCTCGTACGACGTGGGCACCGCCCCGGGACGCTCGGCCGGCAGCACCTCCCACTGCAGGGCCGGACCCACCTGGTGGGGGACCAGGGCAAGACCGCCGCCGCTCGCCACCACGGCCATGCCGGCGGCCAGCGCGACGCGGACCAGGTCGGGGGGACCCTGCAGCGGCGCGAGGCGACCCGGACCCGGCAGGGCCAGCAGCCACGGCCGGCCCGGCTGGTCGAGCAGGTCGTCGAACACCTCCGGCAGCGGCACGGCGGTCCAGGGGTCGACCCCGATCAGGCTGCGCGGGTCGACCACGTGGTGGGCCAGGTCGGCGCCCTGGACCGCGAACGGGGCGCGCTCGCGCAAGGTCGGGTCGAGGCCGGCCGCGTTCAGATAGCTGACCAGACGGACCGCGGCGAGCAACGTCACGAGCGCAGCATAGGAGGGTGGTGTCGAACGGTCACCGTCCGGCACCAGCCCCCTCCGCGCCTGTAGGTTGGGCCTCATGGTGGCAGTGGTGGACCTCGCCGGTGTGAGCATCGTCCGGGGGGGATCGACCCTGCTGGACGACATCACCGTGCAGATCGACGAGACCGACCGGTGGGTGGTGATCGGGCCGAACGGGGCCGGCAAGACCACCCTGCTGCAGATCCTCGGTGCGCAGATCCATCCGACCGGCGGGGTGGCGGGACTGCTCGGCGAGGTGCTCGGCACGGTCGACGTGTTCGAGCTCCGGCCGCGGATCGGCATCACCTCGGCGGCGCTCGCCGAGCGGATCCCCCGGAGCGAGCGGGTGCACGACGTGGTCGTCTCCGCGTCGTACGCGGTGCTCGGTCGCTGGCGGGAGGACTACGACGAGCTGGACCACCAGCGCGCCGACGAGCTGCTGGAGCAGCTGGGCATCGGTGGCCTCGTCGACCGCACCTTCGGCACCCTCAGTGAGGGGGAGCGGAAGCGGGTGCAGATCGCCCGCGCCCTGATGACCGACCCGGAGCTGCTGCTGCTGGACGAGCCGGCGGCCGGTCTGGATCTGGCTGGTCGAGAGGCGCTGGTGCGCACCCTGTCCGATCTGGCCCAGGACGCGTACGCGCCGGCCTCGGTGCTGGTCACCCACCACGTGGAGGAGATCCCGGTCGGGGTCACCCACGCCCTGCTGCTGAAGGGCGGCCGGCTGGTCGCCGCCGGCCCGATCGACGACACCCTGACCGCCGAGAACCTGTCGGCCACCTTCGATCTGCCGTTGGCTCTGTCCCGGTCCGACGGCCGCTGGGCCGCGCGGGCCCGCTGATCGCGGCGCTTCCGGGAAGCCGGCCGGGTTTCGGCCGTCTGGCAGGATGGAAGCACGGCACGAAAGGCATCGCGACGTGGGAGTCAACTTGACCGACTGGTTGGGAGAGCACGCCTGGGCCATCTGGCTCGGGCTGGCCGCTCTGCTCGCCGTGGCCGAGATCCTGTCGCTCGATCTCGTGTTGATCATGCTCGCGGTGGGTGCCCTGGCCGGTGCCGGAACGGCAGTGATCGCGCCCGGCCTGTGGTGGCTGCAGGTCCTGGTCGCGACGGTGGTCTCGGTGGGCACGCTGCTGCTGCTGCGCCCGACCTTGATCGACAAGGTCCGCAGTCTGCCGGGCTACCGCAGCTCGACCGACACCATGGTCGGCAGCTCGGGAGTCGCGATGTCGGAGATCACTGCTCACAGCGGTGAGATCAAGGTCGCCGGGCAGAGCTGGTCGGCCCGCACGATGGTGCCCGGCCAGGTGATCGATCAGGGTGTCGAGATCGAGGTGTACGAAGTCGACGGCGCGATCGCGGTCGTCTACCCGAAGCACGGCGAGCTGCCCTGACGGGCGATCGTTCATCCGGTGATGCCGACCAGGTCCTCGCGACCCGGCCGACTGGTACGAACGTAGGTAGAAACTGACGTGAAATGGGTGAGTGAGAGATGGACCTGGCAGTACTGATCGTGATCATCGTGGTGGCGCTGGCCGTCGCGATGTTCCTCGGAGCGACCATCAAGGTCATCCGCCAACAGCAGATCGGCGTGGTCGAGCGGCTGGGCAAGTTCCACCGCACGCTCGAGCCCGGCCCGCACCTGGTCATCCCGGTCTTCGACCGGGTCCGCTACACGCTGGACATGCGTGAGGCCGTGGTCCCGTTCCCGCCCCAGGGCGTGATCACCGAGGACAACCTGATGGTGGGCATCGACTCGGTCATCTACTACCAGATCCTCGATGCACGACGGGCCGCGTATGAGGCGCAGGACTACATCAAGGCCATCGAGCAGCTCACCATGACGACGCTGCGCAACATCATCGGTGGGCTCGACCTGGAGCAGACGCTGACCAGCCGCGAGGAGATCAACCAGAAGCTCCGGGTGGTGCTGGACGAGGCGACCGGCAAGTGGGGCATCAAGGTGAACCGGGTGGAGCTGCGGGCGATCGACCCGCCCGCCACCATCCGGGACGCGATGGAGAAGGGGGCCCGCGCCGAGCGGGACAAACGAGCGGCGATCCTGATCGCCGAGGGTCAGCGACAGTCCCAGATCCTGGCCGCCGGTGGCGAGAAGGAGTCGGCGATCCTTCGTGCGCAGGGTGACCGGGAGGCGGCCGTGCTGCGGGCCCAGGCCGACCGCCAGGCCCAGATGCTGCGGGCCGAGGGCGAGGCGCAGGCCATCTCCACCGTCTTCAACGCGATCCACGCCGGTGAGCCGGACCAGGCGCTGCTGTCCTACCAGTACATGCAGATGCTGCCCACGCTGGCCCGGGGGGACTCGAACAAGCTGTGGATCGTGCCGAGCGAGATCGGCAAGGCCCTCGAAGGGCTGGGCGGTTCCCTCGGGTCGCTCACCGAGACCTTCGGCGGGTCCGACGCCACCCCGGCGCGGGACAAGAGCAGGTTCAAGGCGCCGGAGAAAGTCGACGTCCAGGCCGAGATCACCCAGCAGGCCAAGGACGACGCCGCCGAGTCCGAGCGGATCGTCCAGGCGGCCATCGCCGAGGCGCAGGAGCTCGAGCGGACCGGCCGGCCCAAGGCCGCGTCGTTGGCAGCTCCCACGGCCACGGCGATCCGCGGGATCGGCACGGGCGAGCAGCCCGCACCGGCGGACGCCGTTCCGGCGCCGGTGCAGGACGATCGGCCGGGTCCCGAGTTCAGCGAACCTGACGGTTCCCAGCTGAGGTGAGCTGGTGGGAGCTGCTGCTCGTCGCACTGGCGGGCAGCGGAGCCGGTCTGATCAACGCGGTGGTGGGGACCGGGACCTTGATCACGTTCCCCACCCTGTTGGCGCTCGGCGTCCCACCGGTGCTGGCCAACGTCTCCAACAGCATCGGGCTCGCGCCCGGTTCGTTGTCGGCCGCCCTGGCCAGCAAACCGGATCTGGTCGGCCAGCGTGCCCGCATCATCAGGTACGGGATCGCCTCGCTGCTCGGCAGCATCGTGGGTGCGGTGCTGCTGCTGTGGCTGCCCCCATCGGCGTTCAAGGCGATCGTGCCGGTGCTGATCGGGGTCGGCTGCGTGCTGGTGATCATCGGCCCCTGGCTGACCCGCCGGATCGCGGCCCGGCGCGAGCGGATCGGGGTCACCGAGGTCTCCGCAGTCGGCCCACCGTGGCTGTTCGTCGCGATCATCTTCACCGGCATGTACGGCGGCTACTTCGGCGCTGCACAAGGGGTGCTGGTGATGGCGATCATGGGCGTCGCGTTCGCCGAGACGATGCCCCGGATCAACGGGCTCAAGAACGTCCTGGTGATGATCGCCAATGCCGTCGCCGGCATCGTTTTCGTGATCATCTCCGAGGTCGACTGGTGGATCGTGCTGGCACTGGCCGTCGGCTCCGTGCTGGGCGCCCAGGTCGGGGCCCGGATCGGCCGGAAGCTGCCGCCAGTCGTCTACCGGGTGGTGATCGTCACGGTCGGGGTCGTGGCCATCATCACGCTCGTGGGCTGACCGCTCACGTCGCCTCGCGGGGCAGCAGCGATCGAGGAGTCCGAGCACGCACCCCACCATCACCACCCCGAGATCCTCCGCCGAGATGGTCTGGCGACCGGCCTCGGCGTCGCGTTCCCACGCCGCGAAGGAGCTGATCACCATCCGGATGGCCGACGAGATCCGGATGGATCCCTCGGGGCCGACGCAGATTCGTTGCTCGATCTGCTCGATCTGCTCGAACAACCCGATAGGGATCAGCAGCCACTGCCCGCGGCGTTGGTGAAGACGAAGCGCAGCCCGGTCACCTCCTCGGCGTCGATGCCGTCCGGGAGGGAGAGCGCCGGACCGGCCTGGGCCGCACCGGCGGAGAAGTCACCATCGGTGCAGGCCGACAGGACCTCGGTGCAGGCCAGGACGGTGACCCGATCGGCCCCCCGGGGGAAAGGCGACGGGCCCGATGCCGGTGACGGTGAACCGTTCGAACGTCTCCGCACCGACGTCCTCGACGGTCAGCGAGCCCACACGGGCCGTCGAGGACGAGCCGTTCCTGACCCCGAGCGTGATCGTGCTCTCCTCGCCCGCCCCGGCCACCGCACTGCCGTCGCTCCAGGCCTTCGTCGCCACCGGCCGCACGACCCGGGGCACGTCGACCGTCACATCGGACGGTCGCTGGCCGCCTGTGCGTTGTCGGCCGTCACGGTGGCGGTGTTGGGGATCACCGTGCCTCGGAGACCACGGTGTCCTCGGGCAGCCGGACACCGAT
This sequence comes from Microlunatus sp., assembly GCA_036524985.1. GTDB lineage: Bacteria > Actinomycetota > Actinomycetes > Propionibacteriales > Propionibacteriaceae > Microlunatus. Next base: position 34,762 of record DATDBH010000075.1, read on the forward strand.
CTGTACGTTGTTCGACGAACCCGCCGGCAAGCCGACCGAGCCGGGGTGATGCCGGCGACGATCAGGACGAGCGTGACCAGACAGAGCCCGAGCAGCCGGGACCGTCGTCTCGCTCCCACGGGGGACATCCCTTCCGTTCGGCGTACGGCGAATCTGTGCGAGCAGGCTAGAAGGCCCGCACCGACCGAGGGAAGGTCCGACAGCCCTACGGTGTCGATCCTGCGGAAACTCTGCGGGTCCGGCCCACCATCACAGTGCCGGGGTGATCGCCAGGTCCAGCACGGTCACGCCGTGGAGCTGCGCCAGCGCGTCACCGCTGACGGCGATCTTGCTGCGGCGCAGCCCGCTGCCGATCACCAGCCAGGGCCGGCGGATCACCGCTGTGTCCACCAGGATCGGCCAGTCCGCCGGCAGCCCGACCGGGGTGATGCCGCCGTACTCCATGCCGGTTCGCGCGACGGCGTCCTCCATCGCGGCGAAAGAGATCTTGCGGACGTCGAGGTGCTTGCGCACGGTCTTGTTCACGTCGGCCCGGTCGCTGGCCAGCACGAGGCAGGCCGCCATCGTGGTCGTCTCCGCGCGGCGGCCGGCCACCACCACGCAGTTCGCCGACGCGTCCGGGCTGATCCCGTACGCCGCACAGAAGGCTGCGGTGTCGGCCAGGGAGGGGTCGATCTCGCTGACGTACAGGCCCACCGCGCCGGCGTCGACCATCGCCGCGACGGGTGCCGCCAGCAGGTCGACTCGATCGGCGGCAGGCTGCCAGGTCAGGGTGCCGAGGCTCGGAGAAGTCACCCCGGTGACCCTAGTGGTGGCGTGTCTCACCACCATAAGGCGACGACGAACATGACCAGGCAGATCGTGGTGGGAACCAGCATCAGGGTCCAACCGCCCCGGTCCGCGGACATCAAGCCCAGGACCGGCGGTTCGCCGGAGGGGCGGTCGACAGCCTCGGCGACGGCGGGCGTCGGTTGCCGGACTGCTGCTGTCATGATCATGACCCTTGTGCGTGGAAGCGAACGAGGTCGACGTGTGAGGTGCGAGCTGAGGTCGACGCTAGGCAGAGTCGCCCGGGTTCGGCCAGACACGGCCCGGGGATATGCGGACTCGGCGTACGAATCTGCGGACTTCGGACGTCACTCAGAGCAGGGCGGTCAGCACCCAGGCACACCCGGCGGCCCAGCCCAGGCTCGCGAACGTCCCGATGATGAATCGCTCTCCGGCGCCGGTGTCGGCCCCGGAGAGGGTGCGCAGCTCCGGATAGCGAGCCAGCCCCTTCACGGCGACGATCGCCGCCAGTCCCTCCGGCCACCCCGCGAGCAGAGTGCCCATCAGGGCCAGTCGCTCGAGCGCCCCGATCCAGGCGCCGCCGCGCAGCACGTCCCGCTGGACCCGGGCCGTGGCGGGCCCGGCCGCGCTGGCCAGTCCCAGGACACAGGTGGTCACCGCGCCGCCGCCGAGGACGACGACAGCGCCACTGAGCACGATGCCGACCCAGCGCCACGCTCCGGTCAGGGGTGCTGCGGTCGAGGCCAGGATCGCGCCGGCCCCGACGAGCAGGACCAGAGTGACGAGCAGGACGATGCGACCGCGCCGACTCTCGCGGGCCGCTGGCCAGGGTCCGATCCGCGCGGGCAGCCAGATCCACGTGGCGAGCGCCGTCGACCCGAGCCAGAGACCCAGGGTGATAGCGGATCCGCCACTCATGCTCCGTGCTCCGCGACAAGGTCACCGGCGTCAGCGGCTGTGGTGTCGGCCCGCGCGAGCAGCCGCGCCGCCACCGGGCGGGCGGCGACGTCCAGAGACCACTGCGCGGCGGCCAGCCGCTGGTGCACGGCCTGCCGGCTGATCCCGAGGCGATCCCCGATCTCGGCCTGGGTCAGACCCTGGTCGGACAGATCGGTGGCCGCCCAGCCAGCCGGGCTGCGGCGGGCGCGCAGCGACAGCACCAGACTGAGGAGCACCCCGGCCTCCTCGGCCTCGTCCTCCGCCGGTGGTGTCGCGACGACCCGTAGGTGGTCGGGGCGGCCCTTCGCCTCCTCCACGGCCCGCCGCGCCGCCAGGAAGGCCGGGCCGCGTGCTTCCCGCAGGTCAGCCGGCGTCGGCTGCTCGACACGCCCGATGCCGATACCGACGTGCCACGCACCCTCCCGCATGAGAGTCAGGGTCGCATCCACCACCGACAGCGGGTCGGCGCCGAAGAGGGCCTGGAACTCGTCGCCGACGGTGCGGGTGACGGGGATCTCGGGGAACCGTGCCGACAGGGTGGCCATGGTCGCCTCCACCTGGTCGCGGCGGTGGCGGGAGGAGATCTGGTCGACCGTGAGCACGTACGCCATCTGTCAAGTCTAGAAGCTTGATTTCTCCTAGAGCAAGCGATGAGACTTGACGACGCGGGGGTGCGGTATCCGGCAGCATGGGTGCCGTGACTCGGCTGGGGGGCGAACCGACCCGGACGACGGTGACCGACCCCGACGACCCGCGGCTCGCCGACTACGTACGGTTGCGGGACACCTCCCTGCGGCGCCACCTGGAATCCACCCACGGCCTGTTCATCGCCGAGGGCGAGAAGGTGATCCGACGAGCCGTCGAGGCGGGCTACCGTCCGCGGTCGTTCCTGCTCGCCGAGCGCTGGCTGCCGGGCCTGGCCGACGTGCTCGAGCGGTGGCCGGACGCGTCCGTCTACGTCGTCACCGAGGAGCTGGCCGAGGCGGTGACCGGCTTCCACGTGCACCGTGGCGCCCTGGCGTCGCTGCACCGTGAGATCCGGCACACGGTCGACGAGCTGCTGATGTCCGATCGGCTGGTGGTGATCGAAGACGTGGTGGACCACACCAACGTCGGGGCGGTGCTGCGCAACGCCGCCGCCCTGGGCTGGGACGGGGTGCTGCTGACGCCGAGAGCCGCCGACCCGCTCTATCGCCGATCGGTCAAGGTGAGCATGGGGGCTGTGTTCAGCCTGCCGTGGGCGCGACTGGCCGACTGGGCCACGGGACCCGAGCGGCTGCGGGCAGCCGGTTTCACCACGGTGGCGTTGACCTTGGCCGAGGATGCCGTCGATCTCGCCACGGTCGGCGCACGGCTACGGGAGACACCGTCCAAGGTCGCCATCCTGCTGGGGACCGAAGGCGCCGGACTGTCGCCCCATTGGACCGTCGGTGCCGACGTGCGGGCGGTCATCCCGATGCAGGCCGGCATCGACTCGCTCAACGTGGCGGCCGCCTCCGCCATCGCCTGCTACGTCCTCGCCCGCTGACCGGACCTGGGCTCCCTGGTCCCGACCTCGCGGGAGTGGCAGCACCAGCGGAGTTCAGTTGGCCTGCGGCTCGTCGTCGTCGTCGTGGTCGTCGTCGTCGGAGGGGAGCTTCGGGGAGACCGGCCAGTCGGCGGGGTAGCGGTCGGCTCGCTCCTCGTGCTGCTGGTACAGCTTCTTGCGCGCCCGGCCGGCCAGCCGATCACCGAAGACCGTCCCATTCAGATGATCGGTCTCGTGCTGGAGGCAGCGAGCGAGCAGTCCGGTGCCGATCACCTCGACCTCATCGCCGTACGCGTCCACGCCGCGGCACACGGCAACGTCGGGCCGGGCCAGCTCCCCGTACGCGCCGGGTAGGGACAGACAGCCCTCGTCGGCCTTGTCCAGGCTCCGGTCCTTGCCCTCCGGCAGCGTGACGACCGGGTTGCAGATCACCCCGACGTGGCGCTGATGGTCGTCGTCGGGGCAGTCGAAGACGAACACCGCGAGGTCGACGCCGACCTGGTTGGCGGCCAGTCCGACCCCTTCGGCGGCCTGCATGGTGGCGAACATGTCCTTGACGAGCTGGTGGAGGCGATCGTCGAACACCGTGACGTGGCGGGTCGGCGCATGCATCACCGGGGTGCCCCAGCGCGTGATCGGAAGCACGGTGCCGCCGCCTCGTAGTTCGGACAGGCTCACGCGACCGGCTCCTCGTCTTCGGTGGACGGCGACTCCTCGTGCACCAGGACCACACCGGTCGGACTGGGCATGGCCAGCTGCACCACGGGCCCGGCCGGGGGCAGCGGACTGATCTCGAACACCGTGAGGGTGTCGCTGTTCTGGTTGGAGACCCACAGCAGACCGCCGTCGAGCGTGATGTCGCGGGGCCAGGCTCCGCCGCAGTCGAACTCGGTGACCGGGGTGAGCGCGTGGGCAGCCGGATCGAGGTCGAAGACCCCGATGGTGTCCACGCCGCGGTTGGCCACGTAGATCCGACTGCCGTCGGTGGAGATCCCGGACGGCTGGACGTGTCCGTCCCGGGCGGACGTGCCGACGCCCACCGCCGGCCGCCAGCCTGCACCGTCTCGGGTGAGCAGCCAGAGCTCAGCACTCAGCTCGCACGCCACCACCAGATGGTCGCCGGCGATCACGAGGTGACGGGGGCCCGAGCCCGCCGGGAGCTGGATCGGGTCCGCGACCGGCAGCAGCCGGCCCTCGCCGTCGATCCGCAGCCGGAAGATCTGGTCGCCACCGAGGTCGCAGCAGAGCACTTCCTCGTCCACGATCACGATCTGGTGGGCGTGCGGCCCGCCCTGACGATCGCTCACCGGGCCGCCGCCCGCGAACTGGATCGTGTCGACGACCTCGGACAGGGTGCCGTTGCCGGCGATGGCGAACGTGGACACCGAGCCGGATCGATAGCTGGCGACGATCGCGTAGCCTCCGTCCGGGCTGACCGCCACGTGACAGGCTCCATCCCCGCCGGTCTCCACCGTCGACAGCAGGGCCAGCTCGCCGTCGGTCTCGAATCGCAGACTGCTGATGGTGCCCGGCGTGGTCTCCCCGGCCGCCAGCAGCAGCGGCAGGGTGGGGTGCCGGGTCAGCCAGGTCGGGGAGGTGAGCGGCATGGTCGAGGCGGATGCGAGCCGGACGCGTTGGCTCGTCCCTGCGTTGAGCAGCGAGCTGACCCCGATCGCGTGACCGTCGGACTCTGCCGTGTAGCCGCCGACGAAGACGTGGCGCAGCGCAGATGTGGATGACACGCCGTCCTGGATATCACACGGTGGGCGACCGGGACCGCAGAGTGGTCGGGTGGAGACGACTGCGGCGGAGGCGCTGCCGCCGGTGCTGCGGCGGACGGTGGACGACTACGTCGACCACCTGTCGCGGGACCGGGACCTGTCGGCTCACACGGTTCGGGCCTACCGCGGCGACCTGATCGACCTGTTCGCCCACCTCCAGCGGCTCGGTGCTCACGATCTGACGGGGCTGACCGTACGGTCGCTGCGCTCCTGGCTGGCCAATCAGCAGACCCGCGGTCGAGCTCGCGGGACCTTGCAGCGGCGGACCGCGGCGGTTCGGGTGTTCGGACGCTGGGCCCTGCAGACCGGACGCCTCGATCAGGATCCGGCGGCCGCACTGCGCTCGCCGAAGCGCGTCCGGTCGCTGCCGTCCACCCTGGAGAATGCGGATGCAGCGGCGATGCTGGCCGAGGCACTGCAGGTCGTCGCCGACGGCGGGGGAGCGGGCGCCGCGCGGGACGTCGCCATCCTCGAGCTCCTGTATGCCACCGGCATCCGCGTCTCCGAGCTGTGCGGTCTCGATCTCGGTGACATCGACGACGATCGGCAGACGGTTCGGGTGCTCGGCAAGGGGAACAAGCAGCGCACGGTGCTGTTCGGGGCGCCGGCGGCGCGAGCCCTGCGGGCCTGGATCGCCGTCCGGGGTGAGCTCGCCCGACCGGAGGCGGACGCAGCGGTCTTCGTGGGGGAGCGCGGGCGCCGGATCGATCAGCGCGTGGTCCGCCGGATCGTGCACCGTGCGCTGCGGGTGGTCGACGGCGCGCCCGATCTCGGTCCGCACGGGCTCCGGCACGCGATGGCCACCCATCTGCTGGAAGGTGGCGCGGACCTGCGGAGTGTCCAGGAGCTGCTCGGACACTCCTCGCTCGCCACCACGCAGATCTACACCCACGTCTCCGACGCCCGGCTCCGCGCGGCCTTCCAGCAGGCGCACCCGCGGGCCTGACCCGGGTCAGGAGAACCCGCTCAGAACATCGTCATCGGGTTGGCGAGCCGGCCGCCGACCCACAGCATGAGGTGCAGGTGGCAGCCCGTGGAGTAGCCGGTGGTGCCGACGTAGCCCAGCAGCTGCCCGCGCTGGACGACCGTGCCGGGACGGACGACGTAGCGCGTCGCGTGGTTGTAGCCCGACCGGACCCGACGGCCGCCGATCTCGTGGTCGAGCATCAGCCGGTGCCCGTAGGCGGCGTTGTACGACACGCTGGCCACCCGCCCCGGCGCCGGTGCCCGGATCGAGGTGCCGCAGCTCGCGCCGAAGTCGGTCCCGTCGTGCAGCTTCCAGACGTGCAGGACGGGGTGGAAGCGCATGCCGAACGGGGAGGTGATGCCACCGGGCACCGGACGGGCGAAGCCGCCGCGACCGGGCGGGATCACCGCGAAGGTGCTGACCCGCTGCTCCGCCACCTGCGCCTCCGCGGTGCGCTTCGCCGCCCGTCGCTGTGCCACCGGTCGCTGATCGGCGGGCAGCAGCCGCAGCACCGACTCATCGCCGCCGACCAGCAGCAGGGGATTCAGATACGTGTCGCCCCGCTTCAGACCCCAGTGGAGGCAGGACGAGCTGCAGTGACCGCCGCTGCCGACCCGTCCGATCACCGCCCCGGCCTCGACCTCGTCGCCGACCGCGGCCAGGGCGTCGACCGGCTCGTACGTCGTCCGTACTCCGCCGTGGTCGACGACGACCACCCCCCGACCGGCCAGCCGGCCCGCGTAGCTCACGCGCCCCCCGGCCGCGGCCAGCACGGCCGCGCCCCGATGGGCCGCCAGGTCGACCCCCCGATGGCCGGCGTGCCAACGCTGCGCGGGTGGGTCGTAGCCGGCGATCACGCGGACGGCACCGGCGAGCGGCCACTGGCCGGTGGTGGGGAGGCTGTCGGCCGCCGCCGGAGCCTGCCCCCAGACCATGAGCAGTGTGGCCGTGGCCAGCAGGGACGCGATGAGTCGTCGGAGTCGCACGCCCTCACACTGTGGACGTCGCCCTGGTTTCGTACGCCCGCGTTCGGGATCTGTGGACGACGCTCGAGGTGAGGTCGCGGCTGTGGACAACCTGCGGGCCACGGGCCGGCAGGTTGGGGCGGATGGTCAACTGGAGCGGTGGAACCCCCTGGTGCTGTGACCGTGCCCGAGGTGCTGGTGGTCGACGGCGCGAACGTCGTCGGGTCCCGCCCCGACGGCTGGTGGAAGGACCGCCCCGGAGCCGCCGCTCGTCTGCACGCCCGGCTCCTCGCCGCCACCGGGCTTTCGCCCAGGATGGTCCTGGTGCTGGAAGGGCGCGCTCGGGCCGGTGTGCCGGAGGGCCTGACCGGCACCGTCGAGGTCGTCCACGCCGCCGGTGGCGGCGATGACCGGATCGTGGCGGAAGCGGCGAGAGCAGCGGCCGCTGGCCGGACGGTCGCGGTCGTGACGGCCGACCGCGGACTCACGAGCCGGGTCGAGACCTTCGGTGCTTCGGTGCTTCGACCAGGGTGGCTGCTCGGCCGGATCCAGGAGACCGGCGGCGCGCCAGTGATCGGCTAGACTGACTCGGCAGCTCCGCCATCGGGGCTGACTTCGCATGTCCACCTACCCGCTCTCACGATCGGGGCGTCGCGGAACGGTCTCGCTCCGGCGAGCGACCACGGCGCGCGGGCATCAGGTGGCACCGAATCGTTCGGTGCCGACAACCGTAAACGCCGGCACGAGGTGCCGGTAAGGAAAGGAATGCGGCCATGGCCGTCGTCACCACCCGCCAGCTGCTCGAGAGCGGCGTCCACTTCGGGCACCAGACCCGTCGCTGGAACCCGAAGATGAAGAGATTCATCTTCACCGAGCGCAACGGCATCTACATCATCGACCTGCAGCAGTCGCTGACCTACATCGACCGCGCGTACGCGTTCGTCAAGGACACCGTCTCCCGCGGCGGCCAGGTGCTGTTCATCGGCACCAAGAAGCAGGCCCAGGAGACCATCGCCGAGCAGGC
>DATDBH010000076.1:0-7195 GCA_036524985.1 Microlunatus sp.
CCGACGCGGCCCGCAACCGCGGAGCAGCGATGGCGACCGGTGAAGCGATTACGACCGGAATGCCACCGAGCGGAGTCACGACGGCAGTGACCACGATGATGCGGGCCAGCGGCATTCCCGGCCTCTCACTGGCGGTGGTCAGCCGGGACAAGGTGTTGCTGGCCGGCGGCCACGGGCTGGCCGACCGGGTCACGGACAGGGCAATGGCGGCCTCGACGGCTTGCCTGTGGTTCTCCATGACCAAGGTCGTGACGGCGACCGCCGCCATGCGGCTCGCCGATGAGGGCCGGCTGGACCTGGCCGCTCCGGTGAGCGAGTACGTCGACTACCTTCGCGCGCCCGGACCCAGGCAACCCAGCGTCGAGCAGCTGATGACTCACACCGCCGGCCTCGGCAACCCCCTACCCATTCGCTGGGCGCACCTGGCCGAGGCCGAACGACCAGACCCCGACGTCCTGCTGCGGCGCGTGATGCGGGGTGGCCGGGTCTACCGCTACCCGGTCGGGAGATCGGCCCGGTACTCCAACCTCGGATACCTTGCCCTCGGGCAGATCATTGCCGCGGTGACGGGGATGCCGTTCGAGGCCTTCGTGCGGCAGTCGGTGCTGCAACCCGTCGGCATGGCCGCCACCGGGTTCACCTACTCCTCCGGCGCCGACCCGGCCGTCGGCTACGTCAAGACCCCCCACATCGTGGATCCGCTGCTGCGGGCCCTGCTGCCGCCCGGGATAGTCGGGAACCGCCACGGGCCGTACCGGGCACTGAACCCGTTCTATGTGGACGGGCCCGCCTACGGCGGTCTGGTCGGGAACGTGCTGGACGCCGCCCGGTTCTTGCGGATGCACCTCGGCGACGGCGAGATCGACGGACACCGCGTCCTGGACCCGCAGTCCGCCCGCCGGATGCGCAGCATCGACCACCTTGGCAAGCCCTTCGCCCACGGCATCGGCTGGTTCCGCCGACCCACCACCTCACCCGAGACCTGGGTCGAGCATTTCGGCACCGGCGTCGGCTTCTGGAACCTCCTGCGCCTCTACCCCGACCGCGGCCTCGGCGTCGCGATCATGACCAACAGCACCAAGAGCTACGACTTCGAGCCGCTCCTCACCATCCTGTCCGGTGCGACATGGTCGTAGTCGCAGTCATCGCCCTGATCCGAACGATGCGCGTGCTTCGGCAGCGGCACACACCACGGCCCGCTCGTCGCGACCGTCGACCCCACCCGGGAATCGAATGGATTCCGCCGCTGATCAACTACCCCGTCGCCGCCAGACGATGACCAGCGCCGTCCGCCACCCGGCGACCCAGCCCTCCACCCGAGAATGGCGTCGCCGTAACGGGACCGTCCAACGAACCCGCGACAGTCCCGAAGCGGCTACATGAGCATTCTCGACGGGCTGCGACCGACGAACTCGGCTCGGCTCGGGCGTCGGCGGCCCACACGAGGCGCACCGGGGTGGGCTTGGGGTCCCTTGCCCACGACAGCCGACCCAGGTACGCACGGGCGAGACCAGAGCTCGACGCCACCGCTGTCGATCCAGGTTGTCGCAGGCGCAGGACATCCTCCGACAGGCTCAGGACACGCCAGCAGCGAGGGGAAGCTCGGGGACATCCCTGTGGACTGGCCCCTACCGCACACTTAGCGTGAGCAGCGAACACCAGGAGTTCCCGTGAGCCGAAGACCACGCGACGCCCGGCGGCGCCGATGGCCGCTCGTCGTCATCACCCTGGTCATCGCGTTCGTGGTGGCCACGGTGGGACTCACCCTCTGGCGTGCGCTGGCGGGAGGAGCGGGATCCGAGCTCGAGGAGCTCCGCACCGTCGAGACCGTCACGCGGTCGACCGAGCACCGGACGGTCAGCGTGTCCGGCACGTTCGCCCCCCGCAACGCCGGCTATCTGTCCTTCCCCGCGCCCGGGGAGGTCACCTCGGTGCGGGTCGGGGTGGGCGATCGGGTGGACAAGGGCGAGGTGCTGGCGAAGATCGATGCCCGTGACCTGCGAGCTGCGGTCACCGTCGCCGAGGCAGAGGTCTACGCCGCCCAGTCGGAGCTCGATCAGGCGCTGGACGACAAGCAGGACGCGACCGCCGTCGCGGCCGCGCGGGCCGGACTGGAGAGCGCGGAGCAGTCGCTCCGGCTCGCGCGGCACAACCTCGACGACACGACCCTGCGCAGCACCCTCGACGGGGTGGTGGCCGCGGTCAACCTGACCGAGGGGTCCCAGTCGGGACAAGGATCCGGCGTCTCGGACCCAGGAGCCGATCCCGGCTCGGGCGCCGGTCCTGGTCCGGGTCCCGGCTCGGATCCGGGCTCGGGTGCCGCGGGCGGCGGATCGGGCGCGACTGGCTCGAGCGGGGACACCGCAGCCCGCGCCGCCGCCGCCGACATCGTCGTCGTGCAACCCGGCCGGTGGGTGGTCGACGTGGAGATCAACAGCAACGACATCGGGTTGGTCAAGAAGGGCCAGGCGGCCACGGTGACCCCCACCGGCTCCTCCCGGTCCCTGCCGGCGGAGGTGCGCACGCTCGGGGTGATCGGGTCGTCCGGCGGGACCACGGTCACGTTCCCGGCGACGATCCTCGTCCGGGGGACCCACGACCGCCTCTACATCGGCGGCACCGCTGCCGTGACGATCACCGTCGAGGTGCTCGAGAACATCCTCACCGTCCCCATCGTCGCTCTGTCGGAGTCCGACGGCCGCCCGGTCGTCACCAAGGTGGTGAACGGCATCGACGAGGAGGTGCCGGTCAGGCTCGGCGAGGCGTTCGGGAACCGTACGCAGGTCCTGTCCGGTCTGAGCGAGGGCGACCAGATCGCCTACCCCGGTCCGCGGGAGCGCTGAGCCATGACTGAGCTGGCCCGCCCGTGACCACGCCCGTTCTCGACCTGCGCCAGGTGCGCAAGACGTACGCGACCGGGGCGGCCGCGGTCGAGGCGCTGCGGGGGGTCGACCTGCTGGTCCAGCCGGGTTCCTATCTCGCCGTGATGGGTCCGTCCGGGTCCGGCAAGAGCACCCTGATGCACATCATCGGCTGCCTCGACGTCCCCTCGGCCGGTTCGTACTTCCTGCGGGGCAGCGACGTGAGCCGGATGGACGAACGCCGGCTGGCCCACGTGCGGAACCGCGAGATCGGCTTCGTGTTCCAGCAGTTCAACCTGCTCCCGTCGCTGACCGCGCAGCGCAACGTCGAGCTGCCCCTGGTCTACGCCGGCGTGCGGCCCGCCGAGCGCAGGGCGCGGGCCCGGGAGTCGCTCGAACGGGTGGGACTCGGTGACCGGGTCGAGCACCGCCCCGGCGAGCTGAGCGGCGGCCAGCAGCAACGTGTCTCGATCGCCCGCGCGCTGGTCACCGACCCGGCTCTGCTGCTGGCCGACGAACCGACCGGCAATCTCGACTCGGTGTCGACCGCCGACGTGCTGACCCTGTTCGACGGACTGCACACCGTGGGCCGCACGATCGTGCTCATCACCCACGAGCACGACGTCGCGACGCGAGCCGAGCGAGCCGTGCACATGTTCGACGGGCAGCTGTCTGATGAGCTGCCGGAGCGGATGGGATGAACGTCCTCGAGACCTTCCGCACGGCCTACGGGGCGTTGCGCGCGCACCGGATGCGCTCGACGCTCACCGTGTTGGGCATCCTGATCGGCATCGCTGCGGTGATGCTCACCGTCGCGCTCGGTCAGGCGGCCCGCACGCTGGTCCTGCAGCAGATCACCGCGATGGGCACGAATCTGATCATGGTGATGCCCGGCGGTGACGGGTCGCAGCCGGAACCCGACGGCTCGTACGAGGGGTTCTCCTACGCGACCCTCAGCCTGGCCGACGTCGAAGCTCTCGCCGACCCGACCAACGCCCCCGACGTGACCGGGGTGGCACCGACGAACGAGAGCTTCATCACCGCCACCGCCGGGGAGCGGAGCCACGACTCGACGCTGGCCGGCACGACGCCCGACTGGCTGTCGATCCGCGGCCGCTCGATGGACCAGGGACGGTTCTTCTCCGCCGATGAGGTGGCCCGGGGCGCTCGGGTCGCGGTCGTGGGGACGACGACCGCGCAACAGCTGCTCGGCGGCGAGGACCCCATCGGTGCCGAGATCAGCCTCGCCGGCCAGAGCTTCACCGTGATCGGCCTGCTGAACACGGCCGGCAGCGCGCTCGGCGACGACCAGGACAACACCATCGTGATCCCCCGCTCGACCATGTTGCAGCAGGTCGAGCCCTCGACCCACCCGAACGACGTCGGTCTGCTCTACCTGCAGACCAGGGACCAGGACTCGCTGTCGGCGGCCTACCAGCAGATCGAACAGACCCTGATGACCCGGCACGGCAACGCCCCGGACTCCAAGGACTTCAGCATCTTCACCCAGCAGAGCCTGATCGACACCGCCAACAGCACCACGGCGATCCTCACCGCGACCCTCGGCGGGATCGCGGCGATCTCGCTCCTCGTCGGTGGCATCGGCGTGATGAACATCATGCTGGTGTCGGTGACCGAGCGGATCCGCGAGATCGGTCTGCGCAAGGCGCTCGGCGCCACCCCGGCAGCCATCCGCAACCAGTTCCTGGTGGAGGCGAGCATGCTCGGGCTCCTCGGCGGGGTCCTGGGTCTGCTGCTCGGCATGGGTGCCGCGTGGCTCATCGGTGCGCTCAGCGGGTTCCCGGTCGTGCCCTCCGTGGGGTCGACGGCCGTGGCGTTAGGTGTGTCGCTGCTCATCGGCATCGCAGCCGGGGTCTACCCCGCGGTCCGGGCGGCGCGGCTCGCTCCCATCGACGCCCTGAGGAATGAATGATGCCGAGGAACCGGGCAGCAGGGAACCGGGGCATGAGCACAGCCGGGCGACGGGTGCTGGTCACCGGGATGGTCCTCACCGTGCTCGCTCTCATCGGTGCCGGTGGGGCGGTGGCGGCCGGTCTGCTGGGAGGGTCGACCCCCGACTACCGCACGGCCGAGGTGAGCCGCGGCGACCTCTCGGAGACCGTCGCCCTCGCCGGGTCGGTGACGAGGATCAACCAGGCCAGCGAGACGTTCCCGACCTCGGGCACCGTCACCTGGCTGGGAGTTCGGATCGGCGATCGGGTGACCGCGGGGGAACCGCTGGCCCGGATCGAGAGGTTGCCGCTGCAGGTCGAGCTGGTCAAGGCCAGCGCTGAGCTCACTCAGGCCCGCGCCGCCTATCACCGGGACCTGAAGGCGGCCGACGACGCAGCCAAGCAGAAGAAGGCGGCGAAGGAGTCGAACGCGCCGACGTCAGACGCGGAAGCATCCAACTCTCCGCCACCACAGGAGCCGGCCCCCGCCCCGGGCGGTGAGCCCGGCGGCAACGGTGCTCCGGGCGGATCCTCCGCCGCGGCGGCTCTGCAGCAGCTGCTGGGCAGGCTGACCGCGGAGATGGCCGCCGCTCATCGGATCTGCGCGGCCGTCCCCCAGCCGGGCCTGACCGGATCGCCGACCCCGACCGCGACACCCAGCCCGACCGCGACACCCAGCCCGACCGCGACCGCCAGCTCGACCCCGACTGCGACACCCAGCCCGACCCCGACACTCACTCCCACACCGGGCACGACACCCACACCCACAGCCCCGCCCACGCCGAGCGCGACACCCACACCCGCGCCCACGGCGAACCCGACCGCGACACCCGCGCCGACGCCGACGGCGACGACGAGTGTCGACTCCATCACCCTGCAGGGGTGTCTCCGGGCGCTGAGCACGGTGACGACCACCCAGGTGGCCGCCGCTCAGGCGTTGGCGCTCGCGTCGGCGGAGCTGTCGGCCGCCACAGAGCAGCTTTCGGTCGCCGCCGAGGCTCAGGCCGAGGCGATGGCCGATGCCGCTCAGCAGCAGGCCGAGGAGATGGCCCGCGCCCAGGCCGAGATACTGAGCCAGGCGACCGGCGGCGGCCAGTCCGGCGCCGGATCCGTCGGATCGCTCAAGGCCCAGCTCGCTCGGGATCTCGTCGCAATCACCCGCGCCCAGCAGGCGGTCGACAAAGCCCGAGACGATCTCGCCGACGCGACGCTGCGCGCTCCCATCACGGGCGTCGTCGGCAGCATCGACTTCACTCAGGGCAGTGTGGCCTCGGCCTCCAGCGGCATCACCGTCGTGGGCACCGGCGCGTCGGAGGTGACGGTGCCGGTTCCCTTGTCGCTGATGGGCAAGGTCGCCGTGGGCCAGACCGCCGAGGTCGTGCCCCCGGGCGGCACGAAGCCCGTCCAGGGTGAGGTGACGGCCATCAGTCCGCTGCCCGGCTCGTCGGCGACCGGAGGCGACCCGACCTACGAGACCGTGATCAGCGTGCGCCGGTCACCGGTCGCCCTGACCACCGGCGTGTCGGCTACGGTACGGATCACGGTCGCCCGGGCTGACGACGTCCTCGTGCTGCCCATGTCGGCGACCGTACCGATCGACGAGAAGCGGGCCTCGGTACGGATCCTGACACCGGCCGGCGGCATCGAGGAGGTCTCGGTCACGACCGGGGTGAAGGACGTCTCCCGGATCGAGATCGTGCGGGGCCTTCGACTCGGTCAGCGCGTCGTCATCGCGGACCCGACCAAGCCGCTGCCGGGACTGGACCTGTTCGGCAGCGAGGAGGAGCCTCAACCCGAGGAACCCGCCGGGGCGAGCCAGGAACCAGCCACCGCCGAACCCACCCGATGAGCATCGCCGTGACACTTTCTCGGCTTCTCGGCTTCCCGTCATCCGGTGGGTGAACGATCCACAACCTGCGCGTTCCACTCGTGACAGCGGGTTCAGCGTTTCTTGCCACCGACACCGGGCACGGAGGCGACTTGTTTCATCCACGCTGCGATCTGGATTGCGTCAAGGTCATCCACGGACTCGAGGTCGACACCCCGTGTCGACTTGCCCATGCCGAGCGGCGTCACCGGCGGTATCGGTTCGAGCGCCGCGCCATTGATGAACATGAGCTTGACGTGGCCGGCGAAGCCGCCGCAGCTGAAGCACCACCCGTCGCCGACGCCGTAGTGCGACATGCCCCACTTCACGGAACGTCTGAGGTCGGGCAACGTCTTGGCCGCTAGCGGTCACGTCCGGAGGTTCGTCGGGGTGTCCGGCGCCCAGGCACGCACCTCGCTGCGTTCTCCTCGGTCGCGATGCGACTCGGCATCCCTCCCTCGTCGGCCTGGCGATGCACGCACCTGGACACCGGACACCCTTGACGAACTTCCGGT
>DATDBH010000077.1:0-24594 GCA_036524985.1 Microlunatus sp.
TGGCGCACCCGGAGAGATTCGAACTCCCAACCTTCTGATCCGTAGTCAGATGCTCTATCCGTTGAGCTACGGGTGCTCGTTGCTGTGACGACCAGCGGCGCGGCAACGACCGCCGATTCTAGCGGCTCGGGGCAGCCAAGCCCAAGTCGGCGGTAGTCGGCGCTTCCCACCCCACTCCGAACCGCACTTACGTTGTAAGACATCCCGCGGTGACACGACCACCTGCGCACTGGTATCGAGACGCGTGCACAGGAGGATCGGGTGACCTATTGTTCACCTCACGTTCGTCGCGCAGACGTCAAGTCGTAGTCCGGTGTTCACCGACGCCGGCGACCCCCGCCGTTCCGAGATGGGACACACGTGAGCCTGCTGTTCGTGGTGATCACTGTCATCGTCGTCGCGTTGATCTTCGACTTCACCAACGGGTTTCACGACAGCGCCAACGCGATGGCAGGCCCGATCGCCACCGGGGCGCTCAAGCCCCGGACGGCGGTCATCATCGCGGCCGTCCTCAACGTCGTGGGCGCCTTTCTGTCCACCGAGGTGGCCAAGACCATCTCCGGGGGGTTCTTCGACGACCAGCTGGTCACCGCGCCGATCGTGCTGGCCGGACTTGTCGGGGCCATCGTGTGGAACCTCCTCACCTGGCTGCTCGGGCTCCCGTCGAGCTCCTCCCACGCGCTCTTCGGTGGCTTGATCGGCGCCGTCATCGTCGGGGCGGGCATAGCCAGCGTCAACTACTCCGTGATCGTGTCCAAGGTGCTGCTGCCGGCCATCGTGGCCCCTGTCGTGGCCGGCCTGGCGGCCGCCGCGGCCACCGCGCTGGCGTACCGGATCACCCGCCCGACCCCGAGCAAGCACAGCGAGACGGGCTTCAAGTACGGGCAGGCCTTCACCGCCTCGATGGTCGCCCTCGCGCATGGCACCTCCGACGGCCAGAAGACCATGGGGGTCATCACGCTGGTGCTGATCGTGTCCGGCTTCCAAGCCTCCGGTACCGGACCTCAGCTGTGGGTCGTGCTGGCCGCGGGCCTGGCGATCGGCCTGGGCACGTACTCGGGTGGTTGGCGGATCATGCGCACGATGGGCAAGGGCATCGTCGAGATCGAGACGCCGCAAGGCGCGGCGTCCGGCGCGGCGACCGCGGCGACCATCCTCGCCTCGGCTCATCTCGGCTTCGGTCTGTCCACCACCCACGTCGCCACCGGCAGCATCGTCGGCTCAGGCCTCGGCCGACGCGGCGCCGAGGTCCGGTGGAGCGTCGCGCGACGGATGGGCGTGGCCTGGTTGCTGACCCTGCCCGGCGCCGCGCTGGTCGGCGGCCTGGCCGCCCTGCTGTCCGTTCACGGAGTGGTCGGGGTGATCGCCCTGCTCGCGCTGCTCGCCACCGCCTGCGCCGTGATCTGGGTGATCTCCCGCCGCAACCAGATCACCCACCGCAACGTGACCGACAGCGCCGAGGTGCTGGTGCTCGCCTCCGCCGCTCCCGAGACCTATCCCGACGATCCGCGCCTGGGCGGCCCGAAAGGCGCCAAGCACAAGCGCAAGAAGCAGAAGAGCGCCGCCTGATGACGATCGACTGGGCCGCTCTGGGCATCGTGGCCGTCGTCGCGATCGTCGCGACGGTCGTGTTCACGGTGCTGCTGTCCGCCGGCATCCGCCTCGTGTCCCAGGCCACCGTCGAGGCCAACCAGGCCCACCGCTCAATGGGAATCCGCACCACCGGGTACGGACTGCTGGGTCTGGCAGGACTCGTGGTCCTGTTCGGCCTCTACCTGATCGTGCCGGCCTTCCACTGAAGCCCTGATCAGCGGCGGCGATCGACCAGCGGGAACGTCACTCGCCCGGGCCATGATCGACCCGGGCGAGTGGTGCAGATGGCGGAGGCGGCGGGATTTGAACCCGCGATGGGCTTTAAGACCCAAACCCGCTTAGCAGGCGGGCGCCATAGACCGGACTAGGCGACGCCTCCCCAATGCGTACGGTTCTGGATCCCTCGACGAGAAACCCGCCGAACCGCCCGGACAGCGTACCGACGTGCGGCGACCTGGGCAAAGCGACCAGACCCTCCAGCCGTGATCATGGCCACAGGGTGAGCGCAGCACCAACCCTCGATGAACGCTTCACGTGGTGCAGATGTCCTAGTCACCCGTACAGTTGACGGGCGCGAGCGTTACCAGACGCCGGACCGATTCCGGTTCAGCGACACGCAGCGACACGCAGCGACCCGAGACAGACGCGGGTGGTCGGCGCAGCCGAGTGATGGAGGGTGGATGGCGGACGTGCAGCAGCCGGTCCCGGGGCGGCCCGGCGGTCCGCGCCGCGCCCGGTCGGATGAGCACTTCCGTCGCGCCCTGATGTTCACCGTCGCCGGCACCCTGATCCCCGGTCTCGGACTGATCGCGGCCAAGCGGCGGGTCGCCGGCGTGATCGTGCTGGCCGTGTTCGTCGGGGCCGTCGCCGTCCTGGCCGGTTGGGCGATCACCGATCCGCAGGCTGTGGCCGCCATGGCGGTTCGCCCGGCGATGCTCAACGGACTGGCCATCGCCCTCGTCATCACCGCGGTGGCCTGGGTCGGGGTGGTGGTCGCCACCCACCTCGCTCTGCGGAAGAGCCCCAGTCGGACCCAGCGCCTGATCGGTGGCGCCCTGGTGGGCGTGCTCGCGTTCGCGGTCGCGGCACCGATGGCGGTGGCGGCTCGCTACAGCTACGACCAGGCCAGCCTGGTCGCGTCCGTGTTCAAGAGCGAGAGGGACACGAAGTCGGCCACCCGGCCGAGCGGCTGGGACCCCGACGGTGCGACCGAGGCTCCGGGTGAGCCGCAGCCGACCATCGACCCGTGGGCCAAGAAGCCACGGCTGAACCTGCTCCTGCTCGGTGGCGACGCCGGCAAGGGCCGGACCGGCACCCGGACCGACACCGTGATCGTGGCCAGCATCGACACCAAGACCGGCGACACCACCCTCGTCAGTCTGCCCCGGAACACCGGCCGGATGCCGTTCCCTGCCGACTCCCCATTGAGCGACTACTACCCGAACGGGTTCACCGACGGGGACGGCAACAACCCCGAGTACTTCCTCAATGCGATGTACGACAACGTGCCCGCGCGGATCCCGAAGGACCTGCTGGGCGAGACCGACAACCTCGGCGCCGACGTGATGAAGCTGTCCGTCGGCGAGGCCACCGGTCTGGACATCGACTACTACGTCGAGATCAACCTGGCCGGGTTCGAGAAGATGGTCAACGCGCTGGGTGGGATCACGGTCAACATCAACACCTACATCCCGATCGGTGGCAACACCGACCTGGGTCGGCCGCCGGACGACTACCTGAAACCGGGCCCCGACCAGCACCTCAAGGGCCGCGAAGCCCTCTGGTACGCCCGCGGACGGTACGGCTCCGACGACTTCGCCCGGATGGATCGGCAGCGATGCGTGATCGACGCCGTGATCAAGCAGGCCAACCCGGCGAACATGCTGGCCCGTTACGAAGACATCGCCAAGGCCGGCAAGGACATCGTCAAGACCGACATGCCGCGGGAGGTGCTGCCGTTGATGGTCGACCTCTCGCTCCGGGTCAAGGACGGCAACGTCCGCAGCGTGGTCTTCAAGCACGGGGTGGACGGCTTCTCCAGCCCCAACCCGGACTTCGACCTGATGCGTCAGCGGGTGAAGACGGCCGTCAAGGAGACGAAGAAGGAGAAGGCGTCGCCCTCGCCCAGCTCGACCAAGAAGGCGAAGTCAGCCTCCCCGAAGGCCAGTGGCTCCTCCGACGACAAGGCCAGTGAGGACGTCGCCGACTCGTGCGCCTACCAGCCCAAGGTCGCGGCCACCGCGCAGCCGGCGCGCTGAGACCGCGCCGCCGGAATCCGCCTCAGTCGGCCCGGTAGCCGCGGCTGGCGTCCAGACGCTCGGCGAGCAGCGTCCCGACTGCCTGGAAGGACGGCTGGGCCACCTGGCGCGGGTTGACGTACGCGACAGTCGGTCGGCCGCCCCCCACCGGGGTGACCACGAGCCGGGCACCCTTCACGTCGATCGCGGCGATGTCGCGCCAGCTGAACACTGTCCGGCGGCGACCAGACGTCAACGTCAGCGTGTCGCGGGCCACCAGCAGGGTGGTCTGGAAGCGCCGAGTCAGCACGGTGGCCGTGAGGGCCAGCAGCACCGCGAGCACCCCGACCAGGATGCCGATGATGCCGAGGGCGAGCGGCCACCCCGACTGCCAGCCCACGATCAGCACCGCGCCGGCGATGGAGCCGATCGCGGCGAGCAGGTACGCCCGCAGCGGAGGGCTGGCTCGCAGCACGAACCGCCGCTGATCCTCGGGTCGCAGGGCCGGATTGCTCACCTGTAGCTCACCTGTCGGGTCCTCGGGTCGTCAGCACGGATGGTGGGCGGCGAGGGTGGGATTCGAACCCACGGAGCGGTGTTGAGCCGCTCGGCCGCTTTCAAGGCGGCTGCACTCGTCCACTATGCGACCTCGCCCACGTCGCGGTCATCCTAGTGGCTTGTCGACAGGTGCCCGCCTCCGATCGCGGGCGCCCGCGCACGCAGTCCAGGTGGAGAGCGATGTGACACGCTGGCCGCATGCAGGCCGTCACCGTCCCCGAGCCCGGTGGTCCCGGTCAGCTCACCCTCTCCGAGCGCGCCGTGCCGGTCCCCGCGGCAGACGAGGCGCTGATCCGCGTCGTCGGTGCCGGGGTCAACCGAGCGGACCTCCTGCAACGGCAGGGCCACTACCCACCACCGCCCGGCGCGAGCGACGTGCTGGGGATGGAGTGCTCCGGCTACGTCGCCGCCCTCGGCGGCGACGCCGAGGGTGGCCGATGGACGGTGGGCGATCCGTGTCTGGCGCTGCTGTCCTCCGGCGGCTACGCCGAGTACGTCTGCGTACCCGTCGGACAGCTGCTGTCCGTGCCGGACGGGGTGGACCTGGTCACGGCCGCGGGCCTGGTCGAGGTCGCGGCCACCGTCGTGTCGAACTTCGACGTCGCCGAGGCGCGCGACGGCGACGTGATCCTGGTCCACGGCGGCGCGGGCGGCATCGGCTCGATGGCGGTCCAGTACGCGAAGGCGCTCGGCGCGACGGTGGCGGCCACCGCCGGAAGTCCGGACAAGCTCGCGTACTGCCGCTCGATCGGGGCCGACCTCGCCATCTCCTACCGCCACGACTGGCTCGCCGCGGTGCGGGATCTGTCCGGCCGGCGAGGTGTCGACGTGATCCTGGACGTGATGGGGGCGACGTACCTCGGTGAGCACATCGGCCTGCTGGCCACCAACGGCCGCCTCGTGGTGATCGGGCTGCAGGGCGGACGGCAGGGCACGCTGGACCTGGGTCGACTGCTGGCCATCCGGGGGCGGGTGATCGCCACGACCCTGCGCAGTCGCCCGGTCGCGGAGAAGTCCGCCATCTGCCGCCGGGTCGAAGAAGCGGTCTGGCCGCTGATCGGCGACGGGTCAATCGCCCCGGCCCCCCAGTCCCGCTTCAGCCTGCATCAGGTCAGCACCGCGCACGCCCACCTGGAGTCGGGCGACAACCTGGGCAAGGTCGTGCTGACGGTCAGCAAGCCGTGACCGCGCTCGTCGTGGGCCCTGTTCGCATCGGAGTGGTCGGCTTCGGGTTGCGGGCCTCACTCGCCCGAGCCGTGGTCGGCTCCGGTCTCGGCGAGGTGACGGCGGTCCTCGATCCGAGCGAGCGCGGACGCGCCGACGCCAGGCAGGCTCTCGGCGGCGACCTGCCGATCGCCGAGTCGCTGGACGGCCTGCTCGCCTCCGGCGTCGACGCGATCATGGTGCTGAGTCCCGACGACACCCACCACGATCTGGCGGTCATCGCGCTCCGCGCCGGAGTCCCGGTGTTCTGCGAGAAGCCGTTGGCCACCACCATCGCCGACTGCGACGACGTGCTGGCGACGGCGTACCGCACCCGGACCCGGCTCTACGTCGGCCACAACATGCGTCACATGCCCGTCGTACGCCAGCTGCGCGACGTGATCACGAGCGGGCGGATCGGCGCCGTACGGTCCGTCTGGTGCCGCCACTTCGTCGGTCACGGCGGCGACTTCTACTTCCGTGACTGGCACGCCGACCGGCGCCGCTCGACGGGCCTGCTGCTGCAGAAGGGTGCCCACGACCTGGACGTGATCCACTGGCTCGCCGGCGGCTACACCCGCCGGACGTCGGCCATGGGGCGGCTGGGGGTGTACGGCTCGATCGGTGCCAGACGGGAGCCCGGCGAGGCGCGGATGACCGACTGGTACGACCCGTCCGGGTGGCCGCCCGCGGCACTGACCGGCCTCAACCCGGTCGTCGACGTCGAGGACCTGTCGATGATGCTGATGGAGCTCGACAACGGCGTGCTGGCCTCGTACGAGCAGTGTCACTTCACCCCCGACTACTGGCGCAGCTACACCGTGATCGGCGACGCCGGGCGGGTGGAGAACTTCGGTGACGGACCCGGTGGGCGGATCGCCGTCTGGGACCGCCGGCACGAGAGCTGGGCCCGACCGGACACCGAGATCGAGATCACCGGCACGCCGCAGGG
Organism: Microlunatus sp.; assembly: GCA_036524985.1. Taxonomy (GTDB): domain Bacteria; phylum Actinomycetota; class Actinomycetes; order Propionibacteriales; family Propionibacteriaceae; genus Microlunatus. The sequence goes on from DATDBH010000077.1 coordinate 6,544, forward strand.
CCACGGTGGAGCCGACGCAGTGATGATCGAGGAGTTCCTGCGCTTCGTCCGCACGGGTGAGCCGACCGACACGTCACCGGTCGCCGCCCGGGAGGCGGTGGCCGCCGGGGTGACGGCCACCGCGTCGCTGCGGGACGACGGCTCGGCGCGAGCGGTGCCGGAGCTGGACCCGGACCTGATGGCCTACTTCGAGGCCGGCCAGGTCTGACCACCGGCGGTTGCGACCGGGCGTACCAACTTGACTAACTGGTCCAGGCGCGCCAGAGGGCGGCGTACTCCCCGTCAGCGGCGACCAGCTCGTCGTGGCTGCCGAGCTCGGCGATCCGCCCGTCGATGACCACCGCGATCCGATCGGCGTCGTGGGCGGTGTGCAGCCGGTGGGCGATCGCCACGACCGTCCGGCCGTCCAGCAGGGACGCCATCGACCCCTCCAGGTGCCGGGCGGTCCGCGGGTCGATCAGCGACGTCGCCTCGTCCAGCACCAGCGTGTGCGGATCGGCCACCACCAACCGGGCGAGGGCGACCTGCTGCGCCTGGGCCGGGGTCAGGCTCAGGTTGCCCGAACCGATCACGGTGCGCAGCTTGTTCGGCAGCTTGTCGACCCAGTCGAACGCGTCGACGGCTCGCAGCGCCTTGGCCACGTCCTCGTCGCTGGAGTCCTCCCGGGCCAGCACGATGTTGTCCCGGATGCTGCCCGAGAACACGTGGTGCTCCTGGGTCACCAGGGCGACCTCGGTCCGCAGCTGATCCAGCGGCAGCGCCACCAGGTCGACACCACCGACGGTGGCGCGGCCGGACCCCGGCGGGTTGATCCCCGACAGCAGCCGCCCCAAGGTGGACTTCCCGGAGCCGCTCGGTCCCACGATGGCCAGCCGCTCCCCCGGCGCCAGCTCCAGCGAGACCCCGTGCAGCACCTCGTGACCCTCCCGGTAGGAGAACCGCAGGTCCCGGCCCACCAGCTGGGTCCCGTGCGGCCGCTCGTCGCCCGCGACGCGGTCCTGAGGGACCTCGGCGATGCCCAGCAACCGCGTGGTCGAAGCCACCCCGACCTGCAGCCGGTCCAGGTTGCGGATCAACCGCTCGAGCGGCTCCACCAGCGCCTGCACATACAAGACGGCTGCCGTGATCTGACCGAGGGTCAGGTACCCGGTGCTGTAACCGACCGCCCCGAGCACCATCACCATGACCAGCGGGGTGTCGTACGCCAGCCCGATGAAGGAGAACAGGATGTTGCGCAGGGCCATGGTGTAGCGCTCCGCCTGCGCCGAGACGGCGATGTCCTCGTCCCCGATCGACACCCGGTGGTGCTGCAGCCCGAACGCCTCGACCGTGCGCGCCCCCTCGACCGTCTCGGTCAGGGTGGTGTTGATGGTCGAGTAGGTGGATCCCTCGGTGATGTAGCCCTTCGGCGCCCGCTTCAGGTAGCGCCGGACACCGATGATCAGCAGCGGAGCGGTCACCAGCAGCGGCAGGGTCAGCAGCGCGGAGTTCAGCAGCATCGCCACCAACGTCAGCACGGTGGTCACCGCCGCGATCACCACCTCCGGCAGCCCGAACCGGACGCTCTCGCTCATGGTCGAGACGTCCCGGGTGACCCGGGTGACCAGGTCGCCGGAGCTCGCGCTCTCCACCCGACCGAGCGGCAGTCGCAGCACCGTACGCACGATGTGCTCGCGCGCACCGGCCAGCACGTCCTGACCGAGAACCGTCGAGGCCAGCAGGGCCCCGAAGGTGAGGACCGCCTGCATCACCACGACGGCACCGACGGCCAGACCGAGTGAGGTCAGCCGGGAGACCTGCGTCCCGGGCGCCGCGGCCTCATCCACCAGGGCGCCGAGGATGCGCGGCACCGTCAACCCGGCCACGGCGGCCAAGGCGTGCAGACCGAGCAGGACCGCGACCATCCAGCGGCGGTTGGCCAGGAGGTCCTTCAGGAAAGCCACCACGGCGGGCGTGCTGGCCACCGGCAGCCCACGCTCGGGGTTCCGGGACGACGCGTACGTGTCCCGGGCCCGCTGCTCACGCTCCAGGTGCCGGTTCCGCCAGGCGCGCAGCCGATCGCCGACCGCTCCATCCGCCGGCGGCAGCAGGGAGTCCGGCACCCGCGACGTCACGGGTGCCTCGCGCCAGCTCTCCGCCGACCCGGGGAGCCGGGTCGCCAGGTCGGTCATGATCGGAGCCTCGCGGGAGTGCAGGAGCGATTCCGGGCGACACGTTCTTCGTCGCACGGAATCGCGACGAACGAGCGAGACCTCGCGGAGCTCAGGACCGCGGAGCGCGCAGCGCGACCATCAGACGCGGTCATGATCGGAGCCTGTCTGTCTCGGTGTCGGGGTGAGGGCCGTCGGTGCCGGTGTCGGCGTCGGCGTCGGGGCCGTCGAGGTCGGTGCCTTCGGGACCAGGACCGTCGTCGTCCAGAGCGCGGACGACGACGCGGCGATAGTCCGCGTTGCGGGCCAGCAGCTCCTCGTGCGTGCCGACGTCGGTGACGCTGCCGCGGGTGAGGAACGCGACCTGGTCGGCGTGGTGCAGCATCAGCGGTGAGACGGTCATCGCGATCGTGGTCCTCCCCTGCCGGTGCTCGGCCAGCCGAGCCGCGATCAGCGCCTCCGTGTGCGCGTCCACCGCCGAGGTCGGCTCGACCAGGACCAGGATCTCCGGATCGGCCGCCAGCGCCCGGGCCAGCACCAGCCGCTGACGCTGGCCGCCGGAGAGCCCACGACCGCGCTCGTCGATCACGCCCTGCCAACCGCCCGGCATCAGATCGAACACGTCTTCCGCCGCCGCGCTGAGCAGCGCCTGCTCGGCCTGCTCGCGAGTCAGCCGGCCGGCCGGGTCGACGGTGTCCTGCAGCGTGCCGGCGAACACGCTCGCCCCGGTGTGGCTCACCAGGATCGCGTTGCGGACGGCACCGATCGAGACGTCGGCGAGGTCGACGGAGCCCAGCGTCACGCCCCACCGACGACTGGCGAGCTCGGCATCCCGCGCTTTCAGCCGGTCCCGTTCCTCGTCCTTGCGTCGCCGTGCCCGGCGCGCGGCCCGACCGGTCAGCCCGTCCTCGACGTCCAGGCTGATCGGGTCGTGATCGCTCGGCAGGTAGCGGCCGAGTCGATCAGCCAGCTGGGCCGAGTCCTCCGGCGTGCCGGAGACGACGATCGTGAAGCGTCCCGGCTGGGCGACGAAGCCGGAGGCCTGGTCGGCCAGCTCGGACCCGGCGGTCAGCACCAGCGGCTGGCTCGGCTCGCGCCACGGCGGCTGCTGCTCCATCACGGCCACCGTCTTGCGGGCCGCGATGATGGCTCGGACCCACTTCTGGGCCAGCTCGAAGAAGGTCTGGATCGGCCAGACCATGAACACCGCGTACCCGAAGAAGCTGACCAGCTGCCCGATCTGCAGCTCCCCCGTGGCGACCTTCTGCGCGCCGAGCACGGTCAACGTGACCAGGAACAACCCGGAGAACAACACGCTGGCGGCATCCACCGCCGCCTGCCAGCGACCCGCCGAGACGGCCGCCGTCCGGGTCAGCTGGGACTGGACGACGTAGTTGCCGGCGAACGTCTTCTCCCCGCCGATGCCGCGCAGGATGCGCAGGCCGGCCACGATGTCGGTCGCCAGCGAGGTCAGGTCGGACAGCCGGGTCCGCTCGAGCTCCTGGCGACGCTCCAGCGGCCTCAGCAACGGCATCGCCAAGATCACCAGCAGCGGAGCGGTCAGCAGCACGACGAGACCGAGCTCCAACGACGTCCGGAGCACGATGCCGGCGATCACCAGATAGGCGAGCAGGGCTCCCACCGCCCGGGTCAGCACCTCGGTGAGAGCGCCCATCTGGTCGGAGTCGCCGCCCGCGACGCTGAGCACCTCACCGGTCGGCACCCGCTGCGGCAGCACGTGCCCCATCTGGGTCGTCTTCCGGGTGACCAGCTTCATCGAGCCGTACATCGCGATCAGCCAGGACCGCACGACCATCGTGTGGCCGACGACTCCTGCCGTCACGCCCACCAGCGCCAGTCCCAGCAGACCGGCCGCGTACTGCCAGACGGCCGACGTGTCGCCGCCGATGATCCCGTCGTCGATGATCTGACCGACCAGATACGGCCCCACCGCACCCGGGAGCCACTGCAGCATGGCCAGGAAGCACAGCACCACGAGCACCGGCCACTGCTGCACCAGCAGCCACCACAGGTAGCGCGACGCCGATCTGGTGTCGGGGTCCGCGAAGGTCTGCGGGCGCACCCCGGCACCGGTCCGGGGAACTGATCCGTCGGACGCGGCGGTGGCGGTGAACTCCGGAACGACCGGCGGGAAATCGTGCATGACCGCACCACCCTAGAAGCGGGCACCGACACTCCACCAGCGAGTTTCCCCCGCCAGGCGACGGCCTCCGATCGCGTCGGCGCCTCGACCTAGGATCACGGCATGACCAGCGAACAGCAGCCCGCCGAGGACCCCGCCGCGCGTGGCATCGCCGGCACCACCGACGACGGCCGGGTGTACGTGGTCACGCCCACCTCGATGGCGGTGGAGGGCCCCCCGACGGCCGACGTGCAGGACGCCGCCGACGAGCCGAAGTCGGTCACGGACATGGTGGAGCAGCCAGCGAAGGTGATGCGGATCGGCAACATGATCCGTCAGCTGCTGGATGAGGTGAAGTCGGCGCCGCTGGACGACGCGAGTCGGCAGCGCCTGCGGAGCATCCACTCCGCCTCGATCGAGGAGCTGAAGCAGGGACTCGCCCCGGAGCTGGTCGGAGAGCTCGAGCGGATCACGCTGCCGTTCAGCGAGGACGCCACCCCGACCGACGCCGAGCTGCGGATCGCCCAGGCCCAGCTCGTCGGCTGGCTCGAGGGCTTGTTCCACGGCATCCAGACCGCCCTCTTCGCCCAGCAGATGGCGGCACGCCAACAGCTGGAGCAGATGCGACGGGCGCTGCCCGCCGGTCAGTCCGCCATGGACCCGCAGGCCGGGCCGCCCACCTCGGGCAGCGGCGGCATGTACCTGTGAGCAGCGGCCCGCCGCTGGGCCACGGGCAGCCCGGGAACTCGGGCTGAGACGCAGGTCACAGCCGGTGGATCGGTCGGTGATGTATCACTACGGCGTAAAGCGACTCGGGAGCAGCAGAAGGTCCAGCCGGAATCTTCTGCCGCGCGGAGGGAACCGATAGTCCAGGAGGAACGTCTCATCCGCGCCCCGTCAGCGCCGAGAAGACACTTGGAGATCGCATGCCGACCGCCGTCGTCGACCGCCCCACCGATCAGATCGACACCCCGACCCGCCCGACCACCGCCGCAACGCGACTCGCTGCGTCGGCACGGCCACGGTCGGTCGACCACCGGCCCCGGCAGGACGACCGCGCGGCCTGCGCCGGCTACCCCGAGGTGTTCCTGGCTGCTGCGCTCGAGGCCGAGCCGGTGGCCAGCGCACCGGCCAGAGTGCGTCGGCAGTACTCCGCGCTCGCCGCCGAGGCCAGCGAGGTCTGCGCCGCCTGCCCGTTGCTCACGGCGTGCCTCTACCGCGCCGTCGTCGACCACGACGTGGCCGGCTTCGTGGCCGGGACGACGCAGCGCCAGCGAGGCGAGATCCGCGCCCGCCTCGGTGTCGAGGTCGAACCGGAGGACTTCGACAGCCTGGCCGGAGTCGTCGGTGGTCAGCGGTCGGTCGACCACGACGAAGTCGTACGCCTCCGCCGCGCCCATCCGGACGAGAGCCTGGAGCGGATCGCCCGCCGGCTCGGCTGCTCGCTGTCCACGGTGAAACGTCACCTGCGCCAGGAGCGAAACGAGCCCGCCACCGTGGCGCACCGGAGAGCCACACGGCCCACAGCTGCCACAGTTCGGCGCGCCGCGGCCGAAATTCTTGCCGAAAACTCAGGAAACCGTCGCGCTGCAGCCTGATCTTCGATACGTTTCAACGGAACGCTCACCTGGGCGACCGCAGGGCCTCGGGTGAGCGTTCCCTCACGTCTACCCCAGCCCACTCAGTGCAGGTGGCTGCCGCCGTTGATGTCCAACGTGATGCCGGTCAGGTAGGCCTGGTCCACGCCGCACAGGTAGGCGATGGCCGAGGCCACCTCGCGCGTGGTCGCGGTGCGCCCGACGGGGACGCTGCCACGGATGGCTGCCTCGTCCTCGTCGGTGCTACCGACCCGGATGTCGGTGTCGACGGCCCCGGGCGCGACGGCGTTGACCGTCACCCCGCTGTCGCCGAGCTCACGCGCGAGGGCCTTGGTGAACCCGAGAATCGCGGCCTTGGCCGCGGAGTAGGGGACCTTGCCGAACACGCCGCCGCCGCGTTGGGCCGACACCGATGACATGGTGATGATCCGGCCCCAGCCGGCGGCGAGCAGCTCGGGCAGGAACGCCTTGGTGACCAGGTAGGTGCCGGTGGCGTTGACCGCCAGCACCTTGTTCCACAGGTCGAGGGTGGTGTCGAGGAACGGGACGGGTGAGGTGATGCCCGCGATGTTCACGACGGCCCCGACCACCGGCAGCCGCCCGCTGAGCACCTGGGTGGAGACGGCCCGCTGCGCCGCGGTCACCGAGGCCTCGTCGGCGACGTCGACGCCGTGGGCGAACGTGGCCACCCCGTACTCGGTGGCGATCGCCTCGGCAGCGCGTGCCGCCGCATCGGCGTCCAGGTCGAGCACGACTATGGCCCAGCCGTCCTCGGCGAGGCGGCGGGCGGTGGCCCGACCGATCCCCCGCTCCGAAGCTGCTCCGGTCACGACTGCGGTTCGCTGTGGCGTCATCGCCCACTCCTGGTTCTCGGCGCCTCCCGAAGGCCGGCGACACGGCTGATGACACGACGGTAGGAGTTGGAGGACCCGTTGTCAACGTTGGTCGTTGACTGTTGACATTGAGGGTTCGGTTGCCGCAGGATGTGGTCATGCCCCGACGCAGTGGAGCTCGGGACCGTTCACATGGGAGTGCAGATGAGCAACGCTGCTCTGCAGATGCGAGGCCCCGTCGGTGGGACAACCGACGCCAAGAAAGTCGCGGTCGGATCCTCGGTCGGGGCGGTCATCGAGACCTACGACTTCATCGGTTTCGGGACGGCGGCCGCGCTGTACTTCGGCACCGCCTTCTTCCCCAGCGAGAACCCGATGACCGGCACCCTGGCCGCGTTCGCGACACTGGGTGTCGGGTTCGCCGCCCGCCCGATCGGCGGCATCCTCGGCGGTCATCTGGGCGATCGGGTCGGCCGCAAGCCCGTGCTGGTCGCCTCACTGATCGTGATGGGTCTGGCCACGTTCGCGATCGGCCTGCTGCCCACCTACGCCACGGTCGGGGTGCTGGCGCCAGTGCTGCTGGTCATCGTGCGCATCATTCAGGGCCTCGCGTTCGGCGCGGAGTGGGGTGGCGCGATTCTGATGGCCTACGAGCACGCACCGTGGCGATCCAAGGGTCGCTACACCGGCATCGTGCAGGCCGGCTTCCCCGTCGGCCTGCTGCTGGCCAACCTGGTCTTCCTGTTCAGCGTCCACCTCGGCGACGAGCTCGCTTGGCGGGTCCCGTTCCTGGCCAGCATCGTGCTGGTGGCGGTCGGTCTGATCATCCGCTCGAAGGTGCCGGAGTCCCCGGTCTTCGAGGAGGTCAAGGAGGCCGGCACGATCGCGAAGTCGCCGATCATGGACTCGATCCGCTACGACTGGAAGAACATCCTGCGGGGGATCGGTCTGCGGATCGCCGAGACCGCCGGGTACGCGGTGTCGATCACGTACATGATCAGCTATCTCAACACCAACGAGCTGACCACCCGGATCCAGACCCTCACCGCGCTCTGCATCGCCGCCGCCCTGGGTATCGGCGCCACCCTCGGGTGGGCCGCGCTGACCGACAAGATCGGCCGCCGCCCTCTCTATCTGGCCGTCACTGCCTTCGGCATCGTCTGGGGTATCGGGATGTTCGCCTTGGCCAACACCGGGATCGTGCTGCTGATCGGACTGGCGATCGTGATCTCCTACACCGTCTGCCAGAACGCGCTCGCCGGTGCGCAGGGCGCCTGGTTCCCCGAGCTGTTCACCGCCGCCCGCCGGGCCTCCGGCGCCTCGTTGGCCTACCAGATCTCGGCCATGGTGTCCGGGTTCACCCCGTTCATCACCACCCTGCTCTACCTGAAGTTCGGCTGGGTCGGTCCGGCTCTGCTCTTCAGCCTGTACGCGCTGATCGGCCTGATCGCCGCCCTCGTGACCCGGGAGACGTACGGCCGCGCAGAGCGGGAGCTGGCTCGCGCCGCCACCGACGCCCCCGTCCACGTCTCGGTCGACCACCCGTTGCCCGACTCGGCCCCGATCCTCAAGGAGAACCACCAGTGAGCACCGACACCACCGCCCCGCGGGGCGTCACCGCCGTCGACGAGCGCGCGGCCCGGTCCGCCGAGGTACGCCGCTTCGCGTATCGGATGCGGCACAACGTGTTGAACATGGGCGAGGAGCAGGGCCAGGGCTACGTCGGCCAGGCCCTCGGGGCGGCCGACATGCTCGCCGCGATCTACGCCAACCGGCTCCGCTACCGCGCCGACGACCCGCACTGGGACGGCCGGGACCGGTTCCTGCTGTCCACCGGCCACTACGCCATCGGCCTGTACGCGGCCCTGGCCGAAGCCGGCATCGTGCCCCTGGCCGAGTTGGCCACGTACGGCTCCGACGACTCGCGGCTGCCGATGTCGGGCATGGCCACCTACACCCCGGGCACGGAGATCTCCGGCGGCTCCCTCGGTCACGGCCTCCCCATCGCGGTCGGCCTGGCGCTGGGCCTGCGGTACCGCGGGTCGGCGTCGCGGGTGTACAACTTCCTCTCCGACGGTGAGCTCAACGAGGGCTCGACCTGGGAGGCCGCGATGGGTGCGGTCCACCACCAGCTCGGCCACCTGACTGCGCTGGTCGACATCAACGCCCTCCAGGCCGACGGGCCCACCGCCGGCGTGCTCTCCATCGAGCCCATCCACGACAAGTGGGCCGCATTCGGCTGGCACGTCCAACGCGTCGACGGCAACGACGTCGACGCCGTGGTCGCCGCACTGGACGCGGCCGACGCCGCCGCCGCTCCGCAGGGACAGCCGACGGTCGTGCTGTGCGACACCAAGGTCGGCTTCGGGGTGCCGCTGCTGGAGAACCGGGAGAAGGCGCACTTCATGCGCATCGACGAGCACGAATGGCAGATCTGTCGCGAGCAGCTGGCTCTCGGCGCACCGGAAGGATCGAACCGATGACCACCACCACCCCGACCGGCGCTCCGAAGCTGAAGACGTCGGCGATGATCGCCTCCTTCGCCGACCCCGGCCAGAAGACCACCCCGGCCCCGTTCGGACACGCCCTGGTCAAGGCCGCTCAGGCCGATGACCGGATCGTCGGGCTGTCGGCCGACCTGGCCAAGTACACCGACATGCACATCTTCGCCCAGGCGTTCCCGGAGCGGTTCTTCCAGCTCGGCATGGCCGAGCAGCTGTTGCTCGGCGCTGCGGCCGGCTTCGCCGAGGCCGGGCTCATCCCGTTCGCGTCCACCTACTCCGTGTTCGCCACCCGACGCGCGTACGACTTCCTCTGCCTCGACGCGGCCGAACCGGGTCTCAACGTCAACGTGGTCGGCGGGTTGCCGGGTCTGACCACCGGGTACGGGCCCAGTCACCAGGCCACCGAGGACGTCGCCATCTTCCGTGGCATCCCCGGTCTCACGATCGTCGACCCGTGCGACTCTGTCGACATCGAGCAGGCCGTCCCGCAGCTCGCCGCAACCCCCGGACCCACCTACCTGCGGCTGCTCCGCGGCAAGGTGCCCACCGTTCTCGACGAGTACGACTACACCTTCGAGCTCGGCAAGGCGAAGGTCCTGCGGCCCGGCCGGGACGTCGTCCTCGTCTCCAGTGGTCTGATGACCATGCGGGCCCTGCAGGCGGCCGAGCGTCTCGCCGAGCACCACGTCGATGTCTCGGTCGTCCACTCCCCAACCCTCAAGCCGTTCGACGCCGCGACCGTGCTGGCCGAGATCGACACCGACCGGCTCGCTCTCACCTGCGAGAACCACACCGTCATCGGCGGACTCTTCGAGACGACGGCGGCAGCCGCAGCCCGGGCTGGGATCGGGCGGCGGATCGAGCCTGTCGCCCTCCCCGACCAGTTCCTCGATGCCGGCGCCCTGCCCACCCTGCACGACCGCTACGGCCTGGCCACCGACCGGATCGTGGAGCGCGTCCTCCGGCTCGTCGCGTCCTGACACTCGCGGAACAGTCCCGGCGGCGCGCTCCCGTACTGTTGTCAACAGACATCTGTCGACGAAGCGCCGCCGGAACTGGAGTTCGCCTTGGCCATCACCGCCTCGCTCACCGGTCTCACCAAGACCAACCTGCGTGAGCAGGCACTCGTGTCTCTGCGGACCGCCATCACCAGTGGCCAGATCCCGCCGGAGTCGCAGATGGTGGAGACTGAGCTGTCCGATCGACTCGGCATCAGCCGCGGCACCCTCCGCGAGGCCATGCGTCAGCTGCAGCAGGAGGGGCTGCTCGTGGCCAGATCGCGGGGCCGGCTGTTCGTGCGCCGACTCGGGCCCAAGGAGATCACCGACGTCTTCGCCGTCCGGGCCTCACTGGAGGGTCTCGCGGCCGGGATCCTGGCCGGCGTCGACCCGCGGAGCGAGATCGTGGCCGAGCTCCGCACGCTCCTGGCCGAGATGGCCCGCGCCATCGGGGAGGAGAATCTCGAGCAGCGGATCGAGTCCGACCTCGCCTTCCACCGTGCCCTGTGCCGCCTGACCGGGAACGAGTCCCTGCTCCACACCTGGGAGGGACTCGAGGGGTCGATCCGGATGTCGATCATGTACGCCGGACAGGATCGAGCCGTCGGCAACATGGACGTCCCGCGGCACGACGTCATCGTGGACGTCATCGAGGCCGGCGACCCCGCCGCCGCGACCACGGCCGTGCACGACCACCTGGCCTGGGCCGCCAGCAACCTGACCTCAGCCGGGCGAGATGCCGGCGATCCGCCGACATCCGGCTGAGCGAACTCAGAACCACCGACGCAGCTCGGTCACCAGGCCACCGTCGGCGAACGTGCCCGTGACGGCGTCGGCGACCTGCTGGACCTCGCGCGGGGCCTGGCCCATCGCCACCCCGCGGCCGGCCCAGGCCAGCATCTCGGCGTCGTTGCGTCCGTCGCCGACGGCCAGCACGTCGCCCGGGCTGACGCCGAGCCCGCGCACGACCTCGTCGAGACCGGCCGCCTTGGTGACCCCGTCGGGCGCGATGTCCAGCCAGGCGCTGTAGCCGACGTAGTACTGCACCCCGTGCAGCCCGAGGCGCTCGGCCAGCGCCACGAAGTCACCGTCGGAGCGGGCCGGATCGCGCAGGATGATGCGGGTCACCGGCCGCGAGCTGAGCTGCTCGACGTCCTCGATCAGCATCTCCCCGGTCAGGTCCCCGTCGGGGAAGTGCCCGCTGAGCCGGTAGCCGCGGCCGATCTCCTCGACCGCGATCAAGGTGCCGGGGGCGTACGACTCGACCTTCGCGATCACGGCCCGCGGGTCGAAGGTGACCGCCTTGACGATCCGCTCGGGCGGGAAGTCGACCACCACCGCCCCGTTGGAGCAGACCGAGGGACCGCCGGCCAGCCCGAGCTGTTCGACCACGGGGAGCGTGCTGTGCCAGGACCGACCCGTGGCCAGCACGACGCGGGCGCCAGCGTTCGACACGGCCCGGACGGCGGCCCGGACCTCGGCCGGCAGCGTCCCGTCGTGGTCGAGGACCGTGCCGTCGACATCGAGAGCCACGACCTTCGGGCGCCAGCCGTCGTTCAACGCGCTCCGACCGGTGTGAAGTGGGTGCGTCCACCGAGGAACGGCTGCAGGGCGGCCGGTAGCCGCACCGACCCGTCCTCCTGCTGGTGGTTCTCCAGCAGCATGATGATCATCCGCGGCATCGCGCAGAGCGTCCCGTTCAAGGTGGCGACCGGCGCGACCCCGGTGTCGAACCGTCCGCGGATGTTCAGTCGGCGGGCCTGGAAGTCGGTGCAGTTCGACGTCGAGGTGATCTCCCGGTAGCGCTCCTGGGTCGGCAGCCAGCCCTCGCAGTCGAACTTGCGCGCCGCGCTCAATCCGAGGTCCCCGGCCGCGACGTCGATCACCCGGTAGGGGATCTCGAGCGCGTCGATGAACTGCTTCTCCCAATCCAGCAGCCGCTGGTGCTCGTCCTCGGCGTTCTCCGGCGCGCAGAACACGAACATCTCGACCTTGTCGAACCAGTGCACCCGGAAGATGCCGCGGGTGTCCTTGCCGTGCGAGCCGGCCTCGCGGCGGAAGCTGGGGCTGTAGCCGACGTAGCGTCGGGGCAGTGACTCCGGCGCCAGGATCTCCTCGGAGTGATAGGCGGCCAGGGGCACCTCGGCGGTGCCGACGAGATACAGGTCGTCGTCGGCCAGGTGGTAGACGTCCTGCGCCGCCTGGCCCAGGAACCCGGTGCCCTCCATGGCCGACGGCTTGACCAGTGACGGCGGGATGACGAGGGTCAGCCCGTTGGCCGACGCCGTGCTGACCGCCAGGTTCAGCAGGGCCAGCTCGAGCTCGGCCCCCTGACCGGTCAGGAAGTAGAACCGGGAGCCCGACACCTTGGCGCCGCGCTCGACGTCGATCGCGCCGAGCAGCTGGCCCAGCTCGAGATGATCGCGGGGCGTGAAGCCCTCGGCCGCGAAGTCGCGGATGGTGCCGCGCTGCTCGAGCACCACGTAGTCGTCCTCACCGCCGACCGGCACCCCGTCGATGATCACGTTCGGCAGCGACTTGAGCAGCTGGTCGAAGGCGGCGGCGGCCTCCTTCTCGGCGGCCTCGGCCTTCTTGACGTGATCGGCGAGCTCCTTGGTCCGGGCCAGCAGCGCGGTGCGCTCCTCGGGGGTCGCCTTCGGGATCTTCTTGCCCAGCTCCTTCTGCTCGGCGCGCAGCTCCTCGTACGCGGCGATGGACGATCGGCGCGTGGCGTCGGCCGCCAGTGCCTCGTCGACCATCGCCTCGGACTCGCCACGGGCCCGCTGCGACGCCTTGACCCGGCCAGGGTCGGTGCGCAGCACCTTCACATCGATCACGCCTGGCAGCCTACCGAGGTCCCGGTGTGACCAGCATCGCGATTCGGCGGATGCGGGATCGCGCCGTTGCCGATGGAATGATCGGCCCATGACCGTGTCTGATGGTCGCGCTACGCGCTCCGCGGTCCCGAGCTCCGCAGAGTCTCAGCCGTTCGTCGCGACGCCGTACGACGAAGAACGTGTCGCCCGCCAGTTCTCATCAGACCCGCGCTCCTGCACTCCCGAGAGGTTCCGCCCATGATCGTGCCCGTTCGTCGCCGCACACGGACCTCGATCGTGATCGTCGTGTCCTTGTTCGTGGCGTTCGTGGGGTGGTCGGTGCTGCTGTTCTCCTGGCCGGCGATGCGAGCCCTCGACGAGCGGTTGGTCGCCCCACCCCTGGACCCGATGTCGAATGCGGCACAGATCATGGCGGCGTTCGCGCTGCTGACCTGGCCCGGACTGGAGTACGCGGCCCTGGTCGGCATCGCCATCTGGGCCTACCAGCGGCGGCTGCGATCCCTGAGCTTCGCCCTGCTGTTGACCTTCGCCCTCGGCTGGGCGTCCACCGACCTGATCAAGTGGGCGGTTGCCCGGCCTCGGCCGCCGGATCACCTGGACGTGATGACGGCCTGGGGCTACTCCTACCCGTCCGGCCACATGGTCGGCGTGGTCGCCTCCTGCATCGCGGTGGGCGCCACGTTCCGGGTGACCCGACGCAGTCCGCGCGCCCGGCTGGCGTGGACCGTCGGGTCCACCGTCCTGATCTTCGCCGTCGCCTTCAACCGCTGGTTCCTCGGCGCCCATCACATCGCCGACATCGTCGGTGGCATGCTGCTCGGCGGCTTCGTCGCGACCTTCGCGTTGGTGATCTGCGGGGTCTCCGTGCCCATCCCGCACACGGCGGTGGTGGAGATCGTCCGGGAACGGCGCGAGGCGGCGCACCCCGCGTCCACCGTCGGTCAGAAGCGGTGCGCGGTGATCTACAACCCGGCCAAGGTGACCGACTGGGCGGTGTTCCGGCGCCACGTGGAGTACGAGCTGAAGACCCGGGGCTGGGCTCGACCGTTGTGGCTGGAGACCACGCGGGACGATCCCGGGCGGGCGCAGACCGCTCAGGCCGTGGCCGAGGGCGTGGATCTGGTGGTCGGCGCCGGCGGGGACGGCACGGTCAGGGTCATCTGTTCGGGGCTGGCCGGCACCGGGATCCCGTTCGGGGTGGTCCCGGCCGGGACCTCCAACCTGCTGGCCCGCAACCTCGGCATCCCCAGGGACGAGGCGGCCGCCCTGCGGGTCGCGTTCGACGGAGCGGACAAGGCGATCGACCTGGTCCGGATGACGGCGGACGGCGGTCCGGAGGAGCACTTCGCCGTGATGGCCGGCGTCGGTATCGACGCGGTGATCATGCAGGACACCAACCCGGATCTGAAGAAGACGGTGGGCTCGGCCGCCTATTTCGTCTCCGCGGCCAAGAACGCCAACCACCCGGCCCTGCACACGAGCATCCGGATCGATGAAGGCCCGGTGCTGCGTCGCAAGGCGTCGGTGATCGTGATCGGCAACGTCGGGCTGCTGCCGAGCGGGATCCTGCTGATCCCCGATGCCAAACCCGACGACGGACTGCTGGATGTGCTGGTCGCCTCGCCGCGGACCCTCCGCGACTGGGTCCGCCTGACCGCCCAGGTGGTCACGCGCCGGGAGCGCGGCGACGACCAGCTGGACCGGCTGACCGGCCGACGGGTGGAGATCACGGTGGAGCCACGCGACCAGTACCAGCTGGACGGTGACACGGCCGGCGAGTGCGCCACGCTGGTGGCCGAGATCGATCCCGGCGCGCTGACCGTCCGGGTGCCGCCGATCCAGCGACGCAGCCTGACCACTGCCGACGCGACCGAGCTGCTGTCGGCCGAGGACTCTCGACCCGAGCCGGTTCCCGTACGCGTGTGACCTCGCCACCCCCTCGCCGGTGTGGGCCGGAAGACGGGGCAGCAGTGCTGGGTGAACCAGCGGCGGGCCCGCCGCGGCGAGTCGAGCGAACGATGGCTACACGTGCCGGGCGCCCTCGTGCTCGGCGTGACCGACGGGCTCGAGCTGGAACGTGCAGTGTTCGACGTCGAAGTGATCGCCCAGGCACTCACCCAGCCGGTCCAGCACCTCGCCCGAGCGGCCTTCCACGATGCAGGCGTCGTCGACCACCACGTGAGCGGACAGCACCGGTACGCCGCTGGTGATCGTCCAGGCGTGCAGGTCGTGCACGTCGACCACGCCGGGCACGTCCCGGATGTGCTCGCGTACGGTCGTCAGATCGACCCCCTTGGGGGTGGCCTCCAGCAGGACGTCGACCACGTCGCGGAGCAGCGACCAGGCGCGGGGCAGGATCAGCACGACGATGGCCAGGGAGGCGACTGAGTCGGCCCGGGTCCAGCCGGTGGCCATGATGACGAGTGCGGCGGCGACCACGGCCATCGACCCCATCAGATCGCCCAGCACCTCCAGGTAGGCGCCGCGCAGGTTCAGGCTCTCGTCCTTGCCGCCGCGCAGGATCAGCAGACCGACGGTGTTGGCGGCGGCGCCGACCAGGGCGACGGCCAGCATCAGTCCGGAGTTCACCTGCTCCGGCTCGCTCCACCGGTCGACGGCCCGGATCAGCACCCAGACCGCGACGCCGACCAGCAGCAGACCGTTGGTCAGGGCGGCCAGGATCTCGATCCGCTGGAGCCCGAAGGTCCGACTCGGCGTCGCGGGGCGCGCGGCCAGGGAGACCGCCACCAAGGCGATCACCAGTCCGGTGGAGTCGGTGAGCATGTGGCCGGCGTCGGCGAGGAGGGCGAGCGACCCCGAGGCCAGACCGCCGATCACCTGCAGCACGAGGACTCCGGCGTTGATGCCCAGCACCGCCACCAGCCGCCGGCGGTGCTTGCCGCCGGCGGTGACGGCGACGTGGTCGTGGCCGTGGCTGTGGCCGCTCATCCTGCCGCCGTTTCCGGGATCGACGATGAGGCCCGGTTGGCCGGGCACAGGGTCACGGCGTCGCCGGTGGCGGCGAGCAGTCGTTCGGCCGATCCGAAGACCTCCATCAGCTCGGTCTCGACCGCCAAGGAGTAGACCGACGATCGACCGACGGTGCGGACCGACACCAGCCCGCAGTCGCGAAGACAGGCCAGGTGTGCCGAGGTCGTGCTCTGCGCCAGCCCGAGGTGGGCGGTCAGATCGACCACCCGGTGCTCCCCCAAAGTGAGGTGCCGCAGGATCGCCAACCGCGCTGGGTCGGCCAGACTGCGGAAGAGCGCCACCGCCGCGCTGACATCGGTCTCGACCACCTCGTCGACCGACAGCCCGCTCGCCTCCCGATTCATCGTCATGCAGCGATGAAATCGCACCGCGACGCTCAGTGTCAAACTGCCGGGACAATCGCAGACATGCCTGCCGAGCCGAGCCGCCGCCCCTCCCCCGACGACGGGGTCCGCCGCGACCTCGCGAAGCAGGCCAGGTTGTGGGGGCTCTCGCTGATCTGTGCCTCGGTGGGGGCGTTCGCCGTGTGGCGCACCGACGCGCTGCTCCCGGGCATCGGCGCGTTCCTGATCAGTCTGGTGGTGCTCGGGTCGATGCTGTACGCGTACGAGCACCGTCGTCGGTGATCCCTACTCGTACGACAGCCCGTCGATCGACGCGTTCAGCACGCCGAGCGTCGCCTCGGGCGTGTCGTCCGGTCGGCTGGAGAGGTAGACCGCAAAGTCCCCGTCCTCCACGGGCAGCACGATCACCAGCACCCGGTCGTAGCTGCTGGGCACGCCGGACACCGTGTAGCCGACGTTGCCGCTGATCAGCGCGACCGGGCGGCCGTCGAGGTCGACCTGATCGGTCGTCACCGCGCCGAGGGTGGTCGTGCGGTTGTCGAAGCCGACGCCGCGGAACGCGTCGAAGAACGCCCGGGCCGTGGCCGCAGCGGTCGGGCGGACCAGGTCGTCGGCCACGGACCCGAAGCCGGCGGTGGCGGACCAGTCGGAGGTGCCGTCGTAGTCGGCGTGCACCGTGGCGTCGCAGAGGAGCCCCGAGGAGAGCAGCGGCGGCACGCTGTCGGGGCTGCCGGGACAGACGTACGGCGTGCCCGGCATCCGGGTCGTGACTCCGGCGTAGCGCACGACCCTGGTCGGCGCATCGAAGCTCACCGGCGGCGGCAGGGCCGGTCCGGTGGGCAGCCGGTCCTCGGTGAGCGCGACGACCAGCCCGACCACGACCAGCGCGGCGACGACGGCCGCGACCACCACCCCGACCGCGACTGGCACGGCCACGCCGCGGCTCGGCTGCTGGGTGACGGGCGCGGACACGAGGGTCAGGATAGGCAGTTGGAGGTCGAGCGCGAGGTCGAGGCGGACGCTACCGTGATGCTGGTCCCCGCTCCCGTCGGTCGGGCGCGAAGACAGGAGGCCGCCGATGCCCAAGACCATTCCGACCGATGCGAGCGTGCCGGACTACCTCGCGGCCATCCCGGACGCCCGTCGGCGGGCCGACGCCCAGACCGTCTGCGATCTGATGACCACGGTCACCGGTGCGCCCGCGGTGCTCTGGGGCTCCAGCGTGGTCGGCTTCAATGAGCGGACGCTCACCCTCGCCAGCGGTGCCTCTTATCCCTGGATGGAGGTCGGCTTCGCCTCCCGCAAGGCGGCGACGGTGGTCTATCTGATGGACGGGTTCGAGCAACGCACCGACCTGCTGGATCGGCTCGGTCCGCACTCCATCGGCAAAGCCTGCCTCTACCTCAAGCGAGTCGGCGACGTCGACCTCGCCGTCCTGGAGGACCTGATCGCCGCCTCGGTGCAGCAGGGTCGGACCGGCTGATCCGTCGAATGCGACGGTGTCGCGCGAGAGCGTCAGGCGAGGCGTGCCCGGACGCGGCCCTCCATCATCTGCTGCAGCACGTCGACGGTCTCCGGGCGCAGGTCGATCTCCAGGGCGCGGGCGTGGGCGGCGAGCTGCAGCGTCAGCCGCTCGACTTCGGGATCGTTGCC
>DATDBH010000078.1:0-10746 GCA_036524985.1 Microlunatus sp.
GGTCGGCTACGTCGGCGATCGTCTCCTTCCATGGCAATGAAGTGGCGCTGTACGCCCGCGTGGGCCGACGTCATGACCGAAGGCGTTCCTGCAACTTGACCAAGATCAACATCTCGACCCCAGCCACCCCGTGCCGAGAGCGCTGCGCGCAGATGGGGGCGTAGCGCTCGAGGTGCCCTGAACGAGATCCCGTACGACCTGAAATGACTACCTCGGTCAGCGCGAGGCGAGTGGCTGAGAGGTGCGCACGGAGACGACAACATCGCGAATGGCCTGAGTGGCTGCGCCTGCGTCGGCCCCGTCGGCGATCATCGACCCGTGGGTTGTGGCCTTGGCCACCCGGTGGCGGCTGTTGGTCGACAGGGTGGCCAGGTGATCCTGGGCCGAACGCCACGCCTCGTCGTTACCGGTATCGGCTGTGAGGACAATCAGCGGTTTGTCGCTGAGGTCAGTCAAGGCCGCCGCCTGCTGCATCGAGGTGGAACCCTGGAGGAATTCCTCGATGTAGCTGTCGAGGTGGTGGGCGGTCGACACGTTGGCCCGCGCCTCAACCTCCGAGCGGGGCGGTAGACCGCCATCGATCTGAGCGATCAGGCGTGTGACTCCAAGGTGGGCGACCGCGGGCGCCACTGCCAAGAATCGACCCAGGACGCCGAAGGATTCTCCGGTCGTTGGCGGGGCCGGCCCGGGTCTTGGTGCTGTGGAGTCCAGCAGCACCATGCCGGCGACGCGGTCGGGATATCGGGCGGCGAAGGTGAGCGTGTAGAGGCCGCCGAAGGAGTGACCGGCAAGAAGGTACGGCCCGGGAACATGTGCGCGATCGAGGAGTGTGTTCAGGTCCGCCGCGATCTGGACGGCGTCCTGGGGACCTTCGGCGGCGTCGCTCCATCCTCGACCCGCGCGGTCGTAGACGCAGACTCGGCTGTCGCGGGCGATTGCCGGCGCAATCCATCCCCAGTCAGAGGAGCTTCCTCCGTGACCGGGTTCCAGGACGACGGTGGGGCTTCCGGAGCCGGTGCAGTGCAGATGCAGCTTGCGTCCACCGACGTCCACCAGTTGGCCCGGCGGCGGATAGGCCCTCGCGTCGAGCGTCTCGCTCACGGTCTGGAGGCCGCCGCCGATCGAAGCAACCATCAAGATCGCCAGTACCGGGTACAGCAGCCACCGCGGGCCTCGACTACGCAGCCGGCGCCTCATCCGCAGGAACAGCCACACGACGAGGCCCAAGAGGGCCGGTGGCCACACCCAACTGAGCGCCGCGAGCACGGCCGCAGACCCGCTGAGTGATGCCACACCCAGTACTGCCATGAAAACGGCCGGCGCGGCGGCCCATCGTTGTGGCTGGTCGGTGAACCGCACTGAGAGTACCGCCAGCATCGCCCAGCCCAGCGCGAATCCGCACAGGACTGCGCCGGTGAGGTCGCTCTCTTCCGCCGGAACGAACGGGGCCGCGACGAAGAGGAGAGCTGCGAGGATTCCGGTGGCCAACGAGCAGGCCACGATCCAACCGATGTGTCCCCTCGGCCCGGGATCAGGGGTGCCCGTATCGGCAGGCGCGGTGCCCAACTCCTGCGTCATTCGGGGCAGGGAGGACGGACTGTCGGGAGCTGGCGATGTGGCGGTGCTGGTCATGTCGCCCTTCGGGTGAGGTCGGGGTGACACCAATCCGGTGCCGGTCCTGGTGGAGGTCTACCTGCGGTCGACGAGAAGCTGGCCGCCGAGGTCGCTGCCGTCGTTGGCGACGTCGGACAAGACGATGACGGCCTTGTGTCGGGGGCGGTCGAGGCCGAGGTAGGCGGCGTAGCCGCTGGTCTGCCCGGCGTGGTGGGTGATGGTCTGCCCGGTCACCCAGGTGGAGGTGCGCCAGAAGCTGCCGATGCGCATGTTCGACTGGTCGGTGGCGGTGGTGGGCACCAGCGCGGCCATGCCGGGGGCGGTCCCGTCGAGCAGTGCGGTGGCCAGCTTCGCAAGGTCCCTGGTGGTGGAGACCGCGGCGGCGCCGGGGGCGTAGGCATCCATCACCCAGGGCTGGACCGGGAGGCCGGATTGCGACCTGCCGCCGGCGACGAGTGCGGACCCCACCTGGATGGCTGTGTCGGACATGCCGAGCGGCTCGAATAGCCGGGTGCGCATCAGGTCGGGGTAGCTCAGGTGGGCAGCCGCAGCGACGACCTGGCCGGCAGTGGCCGACCCGAGGGTGGAGTAGGCGTAGCGGCCGCGGCCCTTCAGCGTCTGGTTCCTGGCTTCCTCGGTCATCTGGGCGCTGTCGGCGGTGAAGAAGTTTCGGCCGAGCGGCGCCATCCAAACGGCGCGGCGGACGGTTGCGGTACCGAACTCGGCGTACCCGGCGGTGTGGGTGACGAGCTCGTGCAACGTGACGGTGCCGGCCGGTGAGCCCTGCATCTGCGGAAGGTAGGCGGCGACCGGGGCATCCATGCGGACCTCTCCGCGGGCCACGGCGTCGGCGATGACCAGGCCGGTCATTGCCTTGGTGAGCGATCCGACCTCCATCGGGGTGGTGTCGTGGGCGCCGATCCCGGCCAGCCGCACCGGCTGCGCCGCTTCCAGGTCGATCTCGGCGACGGCGACGGCGTGGTTGCTGGCCAGCCAGCCTTTCCGTGCCTGCTGGTCGATGTGGGCCAGGACCGTGGGGTCGCCGGTGCGGGCGACCGCCAGATCTGGGGACAGCACCCAGGAAACTATTGCCACGGTCACCGCGCCGATGAGAACGGTCAGGACCAGGCGACGTGAGGCGGCGTAGCTCGCGGTCAGGACGACGAGCATGAGCAGCGCCTTCCAGCTGTCGTCCTCGTACCGGCCGTAGCGGCCACCGCTCACCGACACCATGACCATGGCCACCGGGACCGCGACCAGGACAGCGGCGACGAGCAGCTTGCCCGCCCAGCCGTGCGCGAACGAGGCCGTGTCGCGCAGGAGCAGGGCACGCCAGGGTCGGCGCTGGACCAGGATGTGGAATGCCGTGAGCAACAGCGCCCCGAGCACCACGGCACCAACCCATCCCGGTTCGAGCAGGAGGCTGGACACGGCCCAGAGCAGGACTAGGCCGATCCCCATGAGCACCTCAACCCGACTGCGGTCGCTGGGTCTGGCGCGACCGGACGTTGGTGGCTGATCGGGGGAGGGAGATGTGGCCGTGTCGGGGTGCTGGTTCAGGGCGGGAGACATCAGGGGCACCTTCGCGCGTAGTAGGAGCTGACGAGCTCGCCGATGTCGGCGGGCGCTTTCGCCGGGGTGCCGGCGTCGTAGGGAGGTCGGGGGTCGTACTCGAGGGTCAGCTGGACGGTCTGGGCGACGGCCGGGCCGTGGCTGAGGCCGAGCAGGGTCAAAGCCAGGTCGATTCCGGCGGTGGCGCCGGCCGAGGTGAGCACCTTCCCGGCCCGGACGACTCGCTCGTCGCTGTAGGTGACGCCGGCATCGGTCAGCTGCTGCGCGGAGGCCCAATGGGTGGTGGCCGTTGCACTGTCGAGTGCGCCGGCGGCGGCGAGGTAGCTGGATCCGGTTCCGACGCTGAGCGTCCAGGTCGTCGTGGGGTGCATGGCCCGGAGCCACTGGACCAGGGTGGGGTCCGGGGTGCGCGGGCAGTCGCTGCCGGGTACGACCAGCACGTCGGCGCAGTCGACGCCACCAAGGCTCGCGTGTGCCTGCAGCGCACACGATCCCGTGTCGTCGACGACGGCGCCGGCCCGGGCGGCCACGAACACGTGGCGGGTGCCGGGTGCGGCGGCGAGAACCTGGAAGGTGCCCACCACGTCCAAGGCGGTGAACCGGGGGTAGAGCAGGTAGGCGACCAACATGTCTTCAGCGTGGCGCCGGAGCGAGCCGGCCACCAGGACAGGTTGTTGACGATGTCGGCCACCGCCTTCCGGGCGTACGGTCGGCCCCATGGGATCTCGATGACCTGGCCGACGAACTCGGGCTCGACCGAGCCGACGTGCATGCCTCCCGTTGAGCGGGGCGTGGTCATCGTGACGTTCGAGGCGGGTCAGATCCTTGATGTGACGGGGCCGCTCGAGGTCTTCTCCAGCGCCTCTCGGTTCCTGCCCGCCGTCCGGTATCGCACCCAGGTCGTGACGACCGGAGGCGGCCCGGTTCGCGCCAACTGTGGCCTGGAGTTCGCCTCGTCAGCGATCGGCGACGTCACCGGTCCCGTCGACACCTTGATGGTGGCCGGCGGGTCCGGTATTGATGGTGCGGTCGCCGACAGGGAGCTGCTCGCCCAGATCGGGCGGCTGGCTGCTGACGCGCGTCGGGTCACCTCGGTCTGCTCCGGCGCGTTCCTGCTCGCCGCAGCCGGCCTGCTCCAGGGGCGGCGGGCAACCACCCACTGGGCTGACTGCCGCCAGCTGGATGCCACCTACGCCGACATCACGGTGGAGCCCGACGCCATCTACGTCCACGACGGCAACGTGTGGACCTCCGCCGGCGTTACCGCAGGAATCGACTTGGCCCTCGCCCTCGTGGCCGACGACCACGGACACCAGGCTGCGGCCACCGTCGCGCGGCAGTTGGTCGTGTACCTGCAGCGCTCCGGCGGGCAGGCGCAGTTCTCCGCCCTGCTGGCCGGGCAGACTGCCGACACCGAACCGGTGCGTGACCTGCTGTCCTGGCTCCGCGACCACCTCACCGACGACCTATCGGTGCCAGCCCTCGCCCGACAGATCAACCTCTCCGAACGACAGTTCACCCGGGTGTTCAAGGCGCAGGTGGGTGCCACCGCAGCCGACCACGTCGAGGCCGTCCGGCTTGATTCCGCATGCCGGCTGCTGGAGACCACCAACAGGACCATCGAGCAGATCGCCAGAACCTGCGGCTTCGGAACACCCGAAACAATGAACCGAACCTTCCGGCGACGGCTCAACACCACTCCGGGCGACCATCGTCACCACTTCCGTGGAACCACCCCCGTGGTATGACCAGCCTCTTCTAATCGCGCCGACACTGCGCCGCCACCGCAGCATCGCGGTCATGTGCGGGACATGGTCGCCGGTCAGGCTACTGGGATGGGGGCTGCCACCTACCGCCATGTGGCTGACACCCTTCCGGCCCACTCTTCGGGCCAGGAGAATCTAGCCAGGAGGTGTCGCGCAGATGGCTGTTGTGCGAGTGCTTGTGGTCGATGACCAGGCGGCGTTCTTGCGAGCCATGACCTCTGTGGTCCAAGAGACCCCCGGTTTCGAGGTTGTCGGCGAGGCATCGTCGGGGGAGGAGTCCCTAGTCGTCGCTGCCCAGTTGCTCCCGGACCTCGTACTGATGGATGTGAATCTGCCCGGTATCGACGGATTGGAGGCCACCAAGCGGTTGCTCGGGCTTGGTTACCCACCGGTGGTGCTGTTGCTTTCGACGTATGACGAGGACGCGGGCACACAGTTCGTGGCCGAGTCCGGGGCCACGGGCTACCTGACCAAGTCGGCTTTCGGGCCGGACCTCCTCGAGGATGCGTGGTCCGCTGCTGTTCGGTGATTCGCCACCGGTCGGGCATGCAGGACGGCTCAGTACGCAGTCACCGGCGCGGGCGCCCGAATCTCGATGACGAACTGCCCGTCGTCGCCGGTGATCGACAACGAGCCGCCCGCCGCCTCGACACGGTCGCGCATTGGGCTCAGCGGCAACCGGCCACGGCCGCTCCCGCTGACGACCAGCTGCAGGTGGTCCTCGGGCGCAGACAGCACGACTGAGACTGGGTCCGCCAGATCGCGGGTCGACTCCGCCACACAGAAGTACGCCGCAGCCTCCGCCCGCGGTTCAAAGCGCCGTCCGATCGCGGAGTCTTCGACCACCAGCCGGGCGGTACTCCTAGCCCGGGCGAGCAGCGAGCCGAGCGCTGTGGGAAGGCCGGAGCGGGCGAGCTGGGCCGGGAAGACGCCCCGAGTGATCTCCCGCAGCGCTTCCAGGGCGGTGTTCAGCGACTCGACCAGCGGTGCAAGCAGTGCGGCGTCCACGACGGTGGTGGCGTGTGCGTCGGGGTTGGACAGCTGGCGCAGTCGATTCGGGAGCGGCGCGACGTGCCTGATGACCTGTTCGGCGATGGCTCGTTCGAGCTGGCTTCGTTCGGCGTCGCCGGCGGTGATCAGCCGTCGGCGGGACTCGGCCAGCTCGTCGGTGCGATAAGCCAGCTGCTGCACCTCCCCTGACAGTTCGTCGGTCAGCCGGATGTTGCGGAAGGCCATCCCGGCCTGGTCGGCCAGGTCAGTCAGCAGCCGTTGCTCCCGGGCACGCAACGGATGACCGGTCGGCATCTCAACTGTGATGAATCCCAGTCGTTCCCCACCGTCGACGACCGGCAGCGTGATGCCGGAGGAGGTCGCGTCGTTCACGTCATCTGGAGGCCAGGTGGCTATCCGGTCAGGACCGGTCTTGACGTCGAGCAGGACGATGACCCGGCTGGCGCTGACCGCCTGCGCGGCCGCGTCAGCGACGGCCGGCAACAGGTCCGACGGGTCGGGACTGTCCCCGAGGCGGCGGCTGAAGTCAGCCAGCGCCTCGTAGGGGACGGCGGCGGCGCCGAAGGCGAGCCGGTCAGCGACCCGGACCACATGGCGCCGTAGTGGCTGGAAGGCCAACGCCACCACGGTGGTCGCGAGCAGCGACGGCCACAAGCCGCCCGTGGCGTCACCCACGACGAGACCCACGATCACGACGACGAACACGTAGCCGACCGCCACCAGCCCGGCGGCCAGGGTGAACACCAGGGCTCTGTTCACGATCAGGTCGATCTCGAGCAGGCGGTGTCGCAGCACGGCGACCGCGACACAGAGTGGGACCGCGAGCAGGCCGAGCCGCAGGGGCAGTCCGGCTAGCCAGGTCCCCGCCTCGCCCTCGAGACGGGGAACCAGAAGGACCACCACGACGCCGAACGCTAGGAAGACGGCGGACGATGCGATCCACAGGAGCTGGCGGCGTTCGTTGTCGGTGGCCCTTCGGAGGCGCAACGCCAAAGACGCGGCGGAGGCGATGAGACCGGCCGCGACGAGGATGACTCCGAGGTTGAGCAGCGGCCCGGAGATGCTGCGGTAGCCGTCCTGCTGCCCGTACACGTACACGCCAGGGCGGACGGTCAATGTGCCCAGGGTGTGCAGGCCGAGGCCGACCACGGTGACCCACACTGCCCAGCGCCATCGCGGTGATGGCAGGTGGCCGTCGGGGGAGAGGAGGAAGACCAGGATCAACGCGGTGAAGGCGGGCCAGCCCAGCAGGGGTGCTGCCCAGGCAGCCAGATGGGCCCAAGAGGCGGAACCGGGGCCGTCGCCATCCAGCACCCAGATGCTGTAGGCGTCGGCTGCCAGCGTCACTGACAACAAGCTGGCGGCGCACAGCAGCCAGCCGAGCCGGTGCCTCGGGTAGCGCGAGATGATCAGCGCGCCCATCAGCGCGCAGCCAACACTGGCCAACGGGGCCAGCGGCCAGCCATGGTCCGCCCACGTCGCCTCGCTCAGCAGGGAGCGGTGAGCGGCGGTGAAGACGGTGTCCAGGATGGCGGCGAGCGTGGTCAGACCAACGACTAGCCAGGCGATGCGGGCGTGCACGTCACCCCGCCTGACTGGGGACGGGGATGAGCGTGCGAGCCGGCGCGAGATCCTCGGTCCTCGGGACCACGGCGGTGACCGTCGTCCCGATGCCCACCACAGACTCCACGGTGACCGTGCCCCCCACGGCGTCGAGCCGGTCACGCATGTTGACCAGCCCCGCGCCGGCCCCGGCATCGCGTGTTTGGGCCGCGTCGAAGCCTGCCCCGTCATCGTTGACGGTGAGCCGCCACCGACCTCGGTCCCCGACCAGCCGCACCGTCACCCTTCCGCCGGCGGAGTGCTTCGCGGCGTTCTGGACCGCCTCCATGCAGCAGAAGTACAACGCAGCTTCGACCGGTGCCGGGAGTCGCCCCACGCCATCGGACTCGACGGCGACCGGGATGGAGCTGGCCGATACCGCGGCCCGCAGAGCCGGCACCAGACCGTCGTCGGCCAAAAGCCGCGGGTAGATCCCCCGGGACAGCGAGGAGAGCGTCTCGATCGCCGCCCGCGCCGCCTCGGCCTGGTCAGCGAGCACACTCGCGACGCGTTCCGGCGACCGCGCGGCGATGGTCTGCGCGAGCCGCAGGTTGACCGTCAGTGCCACCAGGTGTTGTTGCGCACCGTCGTGGATGTCGCGTTCCAGCCGGCGCCGCTCGGCGTCCTGGGTTTCGATGAGCCGTTCCCGAGACGCCTTGAGCTCCTCAGCTCGCGCCACCAGCTGCTGGTGACGGTTCTCGAGCTCGGCCCGCAGCCCAACCATTCGCAGCACCAGCCCGGCCTGGGCAGCCAGCCCGGCGAACAATCTCTCCTCCACTGCGGTGAGCGCCGACCCCGGGCGCTGTTGCAGGCGGAGCACCCCCAACAGTTGATCGCCGTGCCGCACGGCCAAGGCTCGCCGGCCATCGGCCGTGGCGTCCATTCCGCCGGGTTGCACCGACGGCGGGGGCTGGCCATCGTCGGCATCCACGGGCCAGGTGGCCGCCAGCGTCAGGCGGTCTGAAACGGTCAGCCATACCTGCGCCCACTGCGCCCCGGTCCCCTGGGCCAGCAGCATCGACATCCGGGCTGGCAGTTCCTCAGTCGCGTCGTTGCCCGTGACCGTCTCCGAGAAACGACTCAACACGTCGTACGGCGTGGCAGGGCGGCGGTACCCCATCCTGGTCGCCGCCCTTTCCAGGGCGGCCTGCACGGGCGCGAACAAGAGCGCCACCCCTGCAGTCGCCACCACGGACAGGAGCAAACTCGGTGCGTCGGTCCGGCCGATGATCGCACCGCCGCCGAGCACCACCACGACGTAGGCACCGACCACGAAGCCGGCCAAACCCACCATCACCACCAGCTGGTGCGGCCCGCCACGACCGCTCCGGCCGATCACGCGGCGAGTCTCCATACGGTCAGTGTGCGCCTCTTCCGGCCGCCCGGGCAGCGCCACAGATCCCCGGTTGGGGGGTGGGCCAGCCAGCACAGCGCCCTCGACCCACGCGGTCACCGGCGCGAGCCACTTGCCTCCAGATAGAGGAGAACCGCCATCACCCGCCGGCTCACCTCGTGTTCGTCGACCAGCCCCAGCTTCTGAAACACCGACCCGATGTGCTTCTCAACGGCCCGGTCGCTCATGAACAACGACTTCGCGATCGTCGCATTGTTGCGACCGGTGGCCATCGCCTGGAGCACCTCACGCTCCCGGTCCGTCAGGCCAAGGAGCGGACCATCGCTTCCCCTCCGTGCGAGCAGCGCCTCGACCACCACGGGGTCGAGCACCGACCCGCCGCGGGCCACCTCGTGGAGCGCCCGGACGAGCTCGTCGAGATCGTTGACTCTCTCTTTCAATAGATAGCCCATGCCGGCCACGCCGTCGGCTAGCAGCGCAAAGACGTAGTCCTCCTCCACGTACTGCGAGAGGACCACCACGCCGACACCAGGGTGCTCGGACCGGATACGCTTCGCGGCCTCGATGCCCTCGTTCGTGCTGGTCGGGGGCATGCGGATGTCGGTCAGCACCACATCCGGTGAGTTCTCGGCCACCGACCGGATCAGCGAGTCCAGGTCGTCCGCCGTAGCGACCACGTCGATGCCCTCGACCTCCGCCAGCAGCGACGTCACTCCCTGACGAACCAGGTAGTTGTCGTCGGCGACGACGACACGAAGCGCCATGGTTGTGACTGTAGCGACTCGACGCCCGGCGATGGGTCCTCCTTGATTCGTCGGATCAGTGCGCCCAAGCCAAGGCCGGGTCCTGGTGGTGCTGGCACGCGCGGGCCGTAGGGTCAGCCCCCGCCGCCGTACTGCCTACCCCATCGTGGCGAGCTTCGCCCCTGCCTAAGGTCAACAGTGCGGCCAATCTGCAGCACCGGCCGGGCGGCACCGACCGAAGACGAAGCCTTTCGACGGCTCCTTCGCAGCGGCTGCCATCACCGTCTCGGAACCACAGCGCCACCGACGTCCCCGCCCATGGGGATGCCCCGGCGCTCGACCCAAGGAGTAGTCATGTCCAGCAGGAAGATCGCGGTCACCGTAGGCATTCTGTTCTTCGTCCAGATGGCCACCGCCATGGTCGGCATGTCGCTGATCCAAGCATTTGTCGACGGCAACACCGCACGGGCACCACTCACCGTCGGCGTTCTGCTCATGATGTGTTCCGGGATCGCTGTCGTTGGCATCGGCCTGCTGATGTATCAGGTGCTGAAGGTCGTCAATCAGAAGGTTGCGTTCTGGTACCCGGTGCTCAGGATCATGGAGTTCACCGTGTCCGCTGCGGGCGGGGTCTACCTCCTCGCCCAGATGCAGGTAGTCCCGAACTACCTCCTGTGGGTCTACATTCCGACCGGCATCGGCGGCCTCATCCTCAACTACCTGCTCTACGTCTCCCGGTTGGTTCCTCGACCGATCGCCGTGCTCGGTCTCGTCGGATACGGCCTGTTCTCTTTGGGAGTACCGCTCACCCTCCTCGGCGTTCTCGACATGAACGTGGGGCTCGGGATGGTCATCCTTGTTCCCGGCTTCTTGTTTGAGTTCGTCGTCTTTCCGATCTGGTTGATAGCCAAAGGTTTCACGCGATCGCCATCCGACCAGGCCGGCCCGTCACCAGCGTTGGCGACGGTGCGATGACCACCCAGGCGCCTCGCTTGGCCCGATCCATCAGTGTCCTGTTCATCGTTCAGATACTCACGGCCGCGATCGGCGTTTCATTCGTTCAGTCATTCGTCGATGGGGACCC
>DATDBH010000079.1:0-15012 GCA_036524985.1 Microlunatus sp.
GAACCGACGAGTGTGCGTACGCAGGGCGGACTTGACCGCCTTGTTGCGCTGACGCGCCTTCTCGTTGGTCTTGATCCGCTTGATCTGGGACTTGATATTCGCCACGGGGTAAGCCTCTGAAGATCTCTCGTGTGAGCTGAAAGGAGTGCACCCGCGTGCGGGCGCGACCGCCAACACTAGCAGCGGAGCATGGACGCCTCAAATTCCCGCAGAGATCCGCCCAGCCGCACCTGAGAGAACACTGAAACGCGTTCGGAACGAAACCGACACCGCGAGGAGATCCGCGGTGCCGAGGATGGCTTCGACTGAGGCCACCGACCTGCACAGGTGGCACCGAAGGAGTCTGCCATGACCGACGCCACCGCCGACGGTGCGCTCATCAAGAGCGTGATCACCGACGACCACGAGGCGACCCACGAGCACCACGTCCTGGTCGGCAAGGAGGCCACCAAGGAGACGCTGGAGGACTACACCCTCCGGTTCGCGCCCCGGCACTACCGCCGCTGGACGCCCGGCGTGGTCGCCATCTCCGCTCTCGGCGGTATCGCCTACCTCGCGGACTTCGCCATCGGCGCCAACATCGGCATCGCCTTCGGCACCACGAACGCCCTGTGGGGGATCGCGATCTTCGCGGTGGTGGTCTTCCTGACCTCCTTCCCGCTGGCCTACTACGCCGCGCGCTACAACCTGGACCTGGACCTGATCACCCGGGGCAGCGGCTTCGGCTACTACGGCTCGGTCGTCACGAACGTCATCTTCGCGACCTTCACGTTCATCTTCTTCGCCCTCGAGGGCTCGATCATGGCTCAGGGCCTCTACCTGGGCCTCGGGGTGCCGCTCTGGCTCGGCTACGCCGCCTCGACGATCGTCATCTTCCCGCTGGTCATCTACGGGATGAAGGTGCTCTCCAAGCTCCAGCTCTGGACCACACCGCTGTGGCTGGTCCTGATGGTGATCCCGTTCGTCTACCTGCTGGTCAGCCACCCGGAGACGGTCGGCACCTTCTTCACCTACCAGGGCGAGGACGGCAACGGTGCGACCAACCTCGGCTCGATCATGCTGGCGGCCGGGGTGTGCCTGTCGCTGATCGCCCAGATCGCGGAGCAGATCGACTACCTGCGGTTCATGCCTCCGCGTACGCCGGAGAACAGCCGGCGCTGGTGGACGGCCATGATCATGGCGGGTCCGGGCTGGGTCATCTTCGGCGCCATCAAGCAGGTCATCGGCCTGTTCCTGGCGGTCTACATCATCGCCAACGTGGCCGACGGTGCCGCGATCGCGAACCAGCCGGTGCACCAGTTCCTGGAGATCTACCGCGACATCATGCCGGTCGGCCTCGCCCTCGCGCTCGCGGTCATCCTGGTGGTCATCAGCCAGGTCAAGATCAACGTCACCAACGCGTACTCGGGCTCTCTGGCCTGGACCAACTCGTTCACCCGGGTCACCAAGCGCTACCCGGGTCGGATCGTCTTCCTGGCCTTCAACCTGTTGATCGCCTTGATCCTGATGGAAGCGAACATGTTCGACTTCCTCAACACCATCCTCGGCTTCTACGCCAACTGCGGTATGGCCTGGATCGTGGTGGTCGCCTCGGACATCACCTTCAACAAGCTGCTGTTCAAGCTCTCACCCATCCAGCCGGAGTTCCGCCGCGGCATGCTGTACGCCATCAACCCGGTCGGCTTCGGTTCGATGCTCATCTCCGCCGGGGTCTCGATCGCCGTCTTCTTCGGGCTGTTCGGGCCGGCCATCCAGCCGTACTCGCCGCTGGTGGCCATCGGTCTGGCCCTGGTGCTGCCGCCGATCCTGGCGTTCGCCACGAAGGGCCGCTACTACCTTCGGCGGACCGACGACGGCATCGACCTGCCGATGTATGACGAGCACGGCAACCCGTCCGACGCGGTCCTGACCTGCCATGTCTGCCGGCAGGAGTTCGAGCGGCCCGACATGGTCGCCTGCGCCACCCACGACGACGTCGTCTGCTCGCTCTGCCTGAGCACCGACAAGCTCAAGGACCACGTGCTCCCGGCGCAATGACGAACTGCCCTGAGTTGTCAGCACCGGTGGTGGCTCGGACCACCACAGGTGCTGACAACTCGGGATAGATGGTCCCGAGGTGGAATGATGGGCCCTCGACCCGATCAGGGTCCATCAACCCACCTGCCTCTGGAGACCTGCTCGTGACCTCGCCCACGCCCGGCCCCGGTGCCACCGCCGCACCTCAGCCCGGACGGACCGACCCGGCGATCATCCGCAACTTCTGCATCATCGCCCACATCGACCACGGCAAGTCCACGTTGGCCGACCGGATGCTGCAGTTGACCGGTGTGGTGGACGCCCGGTCCATGCGGGCGCAGTACCTGGACCGGATGGACATCGAGCGCGAGCGCGGCATCACCATCAAGTCCCAGGCCGTCCGCATGCCGTGGACCACCGACGCGAGGAACGAGCCTGTCGGTGGTGACGACCAGAACGTACGAGCGGAGCGAGTTCCAGGCACTTCCGGGGTATCCGGGGCAGAGCCCCGGACGGGGGGGCATACGGGGGGCGAAGCCCCCCGTACGTACGTGCTGAACATGATCGACACCCCCGGTCACGTGGACTTCACCTACGAGGTGTCGCGTTCACTGGCCGCCTGCGAGGGAGCGATCCTGCTGGTCGACGCGGCCCAGGGGATCGAGGCGCAGACGCTGGCCAACCTCTACCTGGCCATCGACGCCGACCTGCACATCATCCCGGTGCTCAACAAGATCGACCTGCCGAGCGCGCAGCCGGAGAAGTACGCCGCCGAGCTGGCCGGCATCATCGGCTGCGACCCGTCCGACGTGCTCAAGGTCAGCGCCAAGACCGGCGAGGGCGTGACCGAGCTGCTGGACGAGATCGTCGTCCAGGTCCCCGCCCCGGTCGGGGACCCGGACGCTCCGGCGCGAGCACTGATCTTCGACTCGGTCTACGACACCTACCGCGGCGTGGTCACCTACGTCCGGGTGGTCGACGGCGAGCTGTCGCACCGCGAGCGGGTGCTGATGATGTCGACCAAGTCGGCGCACGAGGCCCTGGAGGTCGGGGTCATCTCCCCGGAGCCGGTCAAGTCACCCTCGCTGAGGGTCGGCGAGGTCGGCTACCTGATCACCGGTGTGAAGGACGTCCGCCAGTCCCGCGTGGGCGACACCGTCACCTCGCTGTCGCGCCCGGCGACCGAGGATCTGGGCGGCTACCGGCACCCCAACCCGATGGTCTACGCCGGGCTCTACCCGATGGACGCCGACGACTACCCGGAGCTGCGGGAGGCGCTGGACAAGCTGCAGCTCAACGACGCAGCGCTGGTCTACGAGCCGGAGACGTCCGGCGCCCTCGGCTTCGGCTTCCGGATCGGCTTCCTCGGGCTGCTGCACATGGAGATCGTCCGGGAGCGGCTGGAGCGGGAGTTCAACCTGGACCTCATCTCCACCGCGCCGAGCGTGGTCTACCGGGTGGTGATGGAGAACGGCGCCGAGCTCACCGTGACCAACCCGTCGGAGTACCCGACCGACGGCAAGATCGCCGAGGTCCACGAGCCGGTGGTCAAGGCGACGATCCTGACTCCGACCGACTACATCGGCACCATCCTCGAGCTGTGTCAGACCCGCCGCGGCGTGCAGCACGGGATGGAGTACCTCTCCGCCGACCGGGTCGAGATCCGCTACACGCTGCCGCTGGCCGAGATCGTCTTCGACTTCTTCGACGCGCTCAAGTCACGGACCAAGGGCTATGCGAGCCTCGACTACGAGCCCGACGGTGAGCAGGTGGCCGAGCTGGTCAAGGTCGACATCCTGCTGCAGGGCGAGCCGGTCGACGCCTTCTCCGCGGTCGTGCACAAGGACAAGGCGTACGCGTACGGGTTGTTGATGGCCGGCAAGCTGAAGGACCTGATCCCGCGCCAGCAGTTCGAGGTGCCGATCCAGGCCGCCATCGGCGCCCGGGTGATCGCCCGGGAGACCATCCGCGCCATCCGCAAGGACGTGCTGGCCAAGTGCTACGGCGGCGACATCACCCGCAAGCGCAAGCTGCTGGAGAAGCAGAAGGAGGGCAAGAAGCGGATGAAGATGGTCGGTCGCGTCGAGGTCCCGCAGGAGGCCTTCGTCGCCGCCCTGTCCACCACGGAGCCGGTCAAGGCCGACAAGAAGTAGGTCGGACGGCCGCTCAGGACAGACGGTAGAACCGGAAGAAGCCGAAGTCGTCGATGGGCAGCACGGTGACCTCGGCGAAGCCAGCCCGCTGGGCGTAGTCGGTCAGCACCGGCTTCCGCATCACCGTGCCGGTGCCCGCCGACGGCGTCGAGGTCAGTCCGTCGGGCAAACAGATGAACAGGCTGAAGCCGTACATGCACTGGTCGACCTCGGTGCCGGGGGCGGTGAACTCGTCGGCGACGGCCTCGTCCATGATCACCACGGCTCCGTCCGGCCGGACCGCGGAGCGGATCGCCGCCAGCAACTCGACCGGACGGGGCATGTCGTGCAGGCACTCGAAGGCGAACGCGGCGTCGTACGGTTCGGACTCCGGTAGCGCCTCGCCCTCGGTCAGCACGAACTCGACGCGGTCGCCCAGACCCGCTGCGTCGGCGGCGGTCCGGGCCGCCTCGATCGACGGCGCGTCGATGTCGACCCCGACCACGGTGGCGTCCGGGTAGGCGACGGCCAGGGCCAGGGTGGACCAGCCACCTCCGCAGCCGACGTCCAGGATCCGGGCGCCGGGGCGGCCGAGCACGGCGTGCAGCTCGGGAACCCCGGCCAGGGCCGGAGCCAGCCGCTGGGTGAACCAGGGCCGGTTCAGGGCCGCCTGCGCCTCGCGGGCGTCGTGGCCGAACTCCGCCCAGGTGACCCCACCACCGTCGCGGTACGCGGCCAGCAGGTCGTCGATCCGTCGACCGGCGGCCACGGCCATCTGGGCCAGGGGACCGACGTAGTTCAGGCTGGCGGCGTCCAGCAGGACCTCGGCCGGTCCCACCGGCAGGGCGAACCGCCGGGTCTGTGGATCATCGGCGTCGTCGGCGGTCAGCGTGCCCATGCTGGCCTGGAACTCGCAGAACTCCCGGCAGTAGCGCTCCTGGGTCCCGGTCCGCGCCGCGATCTCGGCGCTGGTCGCCGGTCCGCACTCGGCCAGCGCGGCGAACCAGCCCAGGGTCAGACCTGCGTACGTGCTCAAGGTCTCGTAGGTGCTCATGCTGGCGGCGGCCAGCCGTTCGGCGTACGCCTCGGCGCTGGTCATCAGCGCACTCCTTCCATCAGGCGGGAGATGGCCTTGCGGGCCAGGAGCAGAGCGACACCCACCACGATCGAGGCACCGCCCAGGAAGGCGAAGTACGGGACCTCGTTGGTCGGGTCGTAGAACTCCGCGAGCGATCCGGCACCCGCCGTACCCACCGCGATCGACAGGAAGAACAGCGCGATCGTCTGGGTGTGGAACGCCTTGGGCGCGAGCTTGGTCGACAGCGACTGGCCGACCGGGGAGAGGCAGAGCTCGGCGATGGTGAAGAAGAACAGGATCAGGACGATCCACAGCAGCGGGGTGCTGTTGGGTCCCGTGTTGGCGTACGGCAGGAAGAGCAGGAAGGCCAGGCCCATCACGATGGTGCCGAGGGCGAACTTGATCGGCGTCGACGGTTGTCGGGGTCCGAGGCGGGTCCACATCGTCGCGAACACCCCGGCGAAGACGATGATGAAGATGGGGTTGATCGACTGCACCCAGCTCGGCGGCATGGTCCAGCCGCCGATGCTCAGGTCGAGGCGCTGCTCGGCGTAGACCGCGATCACCGTGAACTGCTGCTGGAACAGCGACCAGAAGATCGCCGAAGCCAGGAACATGGGGATGAACGACTGCACGCGATGGCGCTCGGCGAGGTCGATGTTCCGGCTGCTGAGCATGATCGCGAACAGCGCCACCGCTGCGGTGAACGTGATACCGACGACGATGGTGGACAGCCGGGCCGCCGTGATCACCCCCGCCAGGGACAAGACGGCGATCAGGGCGATCACCCCGAGGGCGATCAGGCCGTAGCGGATCCGGCCGGCGCGATCGAGCGGGTTGGTCACCTCGTGGCCGGCGTCGCCGAGGGTACGGCGGCGCAGCAGGAGGTACTGGGTCAGGCCGATCGCCATCCCGATCGCGGCCAGACCGAATCCCCAGTGGAAGCCCTGCCAGCCCCAGATCAGACCGGTCAGCAGGGGACCGAGCAGAGCGCCGAGGTTCACCCCCATGTAGTAGATGGAGAAGCCACCGTCACGTCGCTCGTCGCCGGGGCCGTACATGTCGCCCAGCACCGAGCTGGTGGTCGCCTTCAACGTTCCCGACCCGAGGGCCACGCAGACCAGCCCGACTCCGACCCCGGCCAGACCGGGGAAGACGGCCAGCGAGATGTGTCCGAACATGATCAGCACGGCCGCCCCGGTCAGGGTGCGTTCGGCGCCGAACAGCCGGTCGGCGACCCAGGCCCCGAGGATCGCGCTCAGATAGACCAAGCCCCCGTACGCGCCGACGATCGAGGTCGCGGTCGTCTGTGGCAGGCCGAGTCCGTCCTGGGCCAACGAGAAGTAGAGGTAGTAGACGAGGATCGCCTGCATCCCGTAGAAGCTGAAGCGCTCCCACATCTCCACCCCGGCCAGGTTGGCCAGACCCAGCGGGTGACCGAAGAAGGTGCGGGTCGGCTGCTCGGTCTCGGTGGTGCTCATAGTCTCCTCTGCTGATCGGGCGGTCAGTCGATGCCCGACGACTCGACACCTCGGACAAGGTAGCGCTGCAGGAAGATGAAGATCAGCAGGACCGGCACGATCGCCACGGCGGCCCCGATGAACAGCTGCGGGATGTCGACCCGCTGCGAGGTCAGGAACTGACTCAGCGAGACCTGCACCGTGCGGTACGCCCGGTCCTGGCCGATCAGCAGCGGCCACAGGAACGCGTTCCAGGAGCCGATGAACCTGATGGTGCCGACGGCGGCGGCGATGCCGTACGCGTTCGGCATCACCACCCGCCAGAACATCCGCCACAGTCCGGCTCCGTCGAGGGCGGCCGCCTCCTCGAGCTCCTTGGGAAGCCGGCGAAGTGCTGCCGGAACAAGAAGGTGGCGAACCCCGAGAACAGGACCGGGATGATGTCCTCGGGGATCCGGTTCAGTCCGGCGATGAACAAGATCATGTAGAAGCCGACCTGCAGCCAGAGTCGCAGGCTGACCAGCACCAGTACAGGTAGTGCTCGCCACCGAGCCAGTTGACCGGTGAGATGCCGAACAGCCGCAGCACGTTGTTGACCAGGCCGAACCGGGCACCGTTGAAGATCGACCAGCCGCCAGATCATCGCCGCGGGATCGAGTAGATCTTGTCGTCCCAGGTCACGGTCGCCGCCTCGTACGCCGCCGCATAGCGCCTCACCGCATCCTCGACACCGTCCTCGCCGTACTCGTGATACCACTGGCTCAGCTGAGGCTTCTCCCGCCGCTCGAGGCCGAGGCCACGGGATCGGGCCGTCCGGTGTTCCTGCCGCAGGCACTCAGGCCTGCGACGGAGGCAGCGGCCAGCCCGGCCAGGCCGAGGAACCGCCGACGTGGAATGTCCATGCCGGCAGGCTAGTTTGATCGTCTGACATCCGAAGGGGAGGGGCAGGGAATGCGAGCACTGCGGATCCACGCGTACGGCGGGCCCGAGCAGCTGAAGATCGAGGAGGTGCCCGAGCCGCACGCCGGCCCCGGCGAGGTCAGGATCAGGGTCTCGGCCGCGAGCATCAACGCCGTCGACGGCAAGATCCTGCGGGGTGTGATGGCCGGCGGTGCCGCGCTGGCCGAGCCCACCGGGCTCGGATTCGACGCCTCCGGTGTGGTGGACGAGGTCGGCGAGGGCGTCTCCGGGGTGAGCGTCGGCGACGACGTGTTCGGACTCGGCTCAGCGACCCAGGCCGAGCACGCGGTGCTGACCGCCTGGACCGCCAAGCCCGCCTCTCTGGACTGGGGCGTCGCCGGGGCCTCCGGGGTGGCGGCCGAGACCGCGATCCGTGCGCTGGACCTGCTCGGCATCGGAGCCGGCTCGACCGTGTTGATCGACGGTGCGTCCGGCGGTGTCGGCGCGGTGGCAGTGCAGATCGCGGTGGCCCGCGGCGCGACGGTGGTCGCCACGGCGAGCGCGTCCAACCAGGACTACCTGAGGGAGATCCGCGCCCTCCCGATCGTCTACGGGGACGGGTTGGCGGAGCGGGTGGCCGGCACCGGGGCGGGTCCGTTGGACGGAGTGCTGGACGTCGCCGGCCAGACCCCGATCACGGACCTGATCGCTCTGGTGGGCGAGCCGACCCAGGTGGTCTCGATCGCCAACTTCGGCGCCGCCGAGGCCGGTGCGCGGGTGACCACCGGGGGTGACGGCGACAAGGTCGCGGCGCTGACCGAGGCGGCCCGGTTGCTGGAGCAGAGCCAGCTGGTGATCAAGGCGCAGACGTTCCCGCTGGACCGGGCGGCGGAGGGGTATCGCACGATCCTGTCCGGTCACACCCGCGGCAAGATCGTGCTGCTGCCCTGAGGTCGGCGCCATGAGTGCTGTGGCGGGCCGGGGCGGCCCGGCAGCCGAGATCGCCATCATCGGCGGCTCCGGCTTCTACCGCCTGCTCACCGACCCCGAGCTGGTGACGGTCGACACCCCGTACGGCGAGCCCAGCGCGCCGGTCGCGATCGGCCGGTTCGCCGGTCGTGATGTCGCCTTCCTGCCGAGGCACGGATCGGCGCACCAGTACCCACCGCATCGGGTCAACTACCGGGCCAATCTGTGGGCGCTCCGTTCGGTCGGTGTCCGCCAGGTGCTCGCACCGTCCGCGGTGGGGTCGTTGCAGGCCGAGCTCGGGCCGGGGGCGGTCGTGGTTCCCGACCAGGTGGTCGATCGGACCTGGGGCCGACCACACACGCTCTTCGACGCCGACGGTGCCGTGGTGCACGTCTCCTTCGGCGACCCGTACTGTCCACGTGGTCGTCGGGCCGTCGTCGGTGCCCGCGAGGATGTGGTCGACGGCGGCACTCTGGTCGTGATCAACGGGCCGCGCTTCTCCAGCCGCGCGGAATCGGCGTGGCACGCCGCCCAGGGGTGGTCGCTGGTCGGCATGACCGGTCAGCCGGAGGCGGCCATCGCCCGCGAGCTGGCGCTCTGCTTCACCTGCGTCACGTTGGTGACGGACCGGGACGCGGGCGTCGAGGGGGACGGCGGGGCCGACGCCGGGGAGCCGGTCACCCACGCCGAGGTGCTCGAGATGTTCGCCGCCAACATCGATCGACTGAAGGATCTGTTGGCCGCCGCGGTGGCGGCTCTGCCGGCGTACGAGTCCGACGAGGAGGCGACCTGCGACTGTCGCCGAGTGCTCGACGGGCTACCTCTGCCGTTCGAGCTTCCGTGAGGCGCGCGAGGCTACGCTGATTCCTTGTGCCCTCCGCTCTGCCCTCCGGCGATCCCGCGCCCACCGACGGGTCGTTGCCGGCGGCGTCTCTGGCCGGGGTCGGTGAGCGCCCGCTGGGCATCTACCTGCACGTGCCGTTCTGCCGGACCCGGTGCGGCTACTGCGACTTCAACACCTACACGCCGACTGAGCTGCTGGGCCGCTCCGCGCAAGGCGAGCTCCGCACCTCCGCCGACCTGGCCGAGACCGGCGACGCCTACCTGACCGCCGCCCTGGCCGAGCTCGAGCTGGCCGGTCGGGTTCTCGGGGCGGAGGCTCAGGAGGTGTCGACGGTGTTCGTCGGCGGGGGCACCCCGACCTTGCTGGCCGCCGCAGACCTGGTGCGGCTGCTGCAACGGGTGGACGCGCTGCTCGGTCTGGTCGATGGCGCCGAGGTCACCACGGAGGCCAACCCGGAGTCGGTGTCGCCGGCGTCGCTGGCCGCCCTGCGGGAGGGCGGCTTCACCCGGGTCTCCTTCGGGATGCAGTCGGCGGTGCCGCATGTGCTGAGCACCCTGGACCGGGTGCACTCCCCGGGTCGGCCCCTGACCGCGGTGGCCGAGGCGCGCGCGGCGGGCTTCGACCAGGTCAGCCTGGACCTCATCTACGGCACCCCGGGCGAGTCGCTGGCCGACTGGCGGACCAGTCTGGAGGTGGCGCTGAGTGCCCACCCGGACCACATCAGCGCGTACGCCCTGGTGGTCGAGGAAGGTACGAAGATGGCGACCCGGGTCCGTCGCGGCGAGCTCTCGCTGCCGGACGACGACGACCTGGCCGACAAGTACCTGCTGGCCGACGAGCTGCTGTCGGGTGCGGGCTACGACGCGTACGAGGTGTCGAACTGGTCCGTGCGGCCGGACGCGGTCTGCCGCCACAACCTCGGCTACTGGCGGGGGGACAACTGGTGGGGGATCGGCCCCGGCGCCCACAGTCACGTCGGGGGTACGCGGTGGTGGAACGTCAAGCACCCGGCTGCGTACGCCGCCCGGCTGGGCTCTGGTCTGTCACCGGCCCAGGCGCGCGAGGTGCTCTCGGCGGCCGATCGGGCCCTTGAGCAGGTGCTGCTGGAGATCCGGCTGGCCGAGGGGATGCGGCTCGACCGGCTGTCAAACCGCGGGCGGGCCCGAGTGGACGCCCTGGCGACCCGGTCGCTGGTGACGGTGACCGGTGACCGCCTGCGACTGACCCTGAACGGTCGGCTGCTGGCCGACGCCGTGGTCCGCGAGCTCGTCGACTGACCGTGCGACGCTGAGCTCATGGCCGATCCGCCGGTGCCGTTCGCCTGGCGATCCGTCGGCGCCGTCGCGGTCGGCTTGTTCGCCGTGCTGCTGATGACGGCGGGACGGTACGGCTACCACCGCG
Organism: Microlunatus sp.; assembly: GCA_036524985.1. GTDB lineage: Bacteria > Actinomycetota > Actinomycetes > Propionibacteriales > Propionibacteriaceae > Microlunatus. The sequence goes on from DATDBH010000079.1 coordinate 10,801, forward strand.
ACGAGCTCTACTTCCTCGCCGCCGGCCGGCATCTCGACTGGGGCTTCGTGGACCAGCCCCCGCTCACCCCGCTGCTGACTCGGGGGATGTCGGTGCTGGTAGGGGACTCGCTCGTCGGTTCCCGCATCCTGCCCGCGGTGCTGGCCGTGGCGACCGTGATCGTCGCTGCCCTGATCAGCCGCGAGCTCGGCGGTGGCCGCGCCGAACAGCTGTTGACGTCTGCCGCGACTGCAATCTCGGCCGTGGTGCTGATCGGTGGTCACTGGCTGTCCACCACCACCGTCGACCTCCTGATCTGGGCCGTTCTCTGCTGGTCGGTGATCCGGGTCGTCCGGATCGGCGGCGGACCCAGCTGGCTATGGGCCGGCCTGACGGCGGGGATCGGCCTGCAGAACAAGACCCTCGTGCTGTTTCTCCTCGTCGCGCTGGCGGCCGGGCTGCTGCTCGACGGACCCCGCAGGGTCTTCCGCGACCGCTGGCTCTGGGCCGCTGCGGGGCTCGCCCTGGTGATCTGGGCGCCGAACCTGAACTGGCAGGCCGTCCACGGGTGGCCCCAGCTGGAGCTGTCGGCAGCGATCGCGGCCGGAAGCTCGGGGAGCAGCCAACCCTGGTGGCTGTTCCTGCCCTACCAGCTGGTGCTGGTCAGCCCGGGTCTGGTGCCGGTCTGGGTGGCCGTCTGGTGGTGCTCCTCCGCTCGGTCGACCTCCAGCCCTACCGCTTCGTCGCGGTCGCCTACCTGGTGTTGACGGTGGTGTTCCTCTTCACCGGTGGGAAGCCGTACTACATCACCGGCCTCTACCCTGCGCTGCTGGCCGCCAGTGCCCTACCGACCTTACGGTGGGTCCGGGCCGGCCAGGGCCGGCGCCGGCAGGTGCTGCTGGGGTTGGCCTTCCTGGTGTCGGTGCCCAATCTGGTGCTGATGCTGCCGCTGCTGCCCGAGCGGATGCTCGCCCCGGTGGTGGCGGTGAACTACGACGCCGGAGAGACCGTCGGCTGGCCACGGTTCGCCGAGACCGTCGGGGCGGCGTACGACTCGCTGCCGGCCGCTGATCACCCGATCGTGCTGACACAGAACTACGGCGAGGCCGGCGCCGTCGAGCGCTACCGGCCAGATGTTCCCGTATACAGCGGGCACAACGCCTACTGGAGCTGGGGTCCGCCCCCATCCTCGGCTCGCGCCGCCGTCCTGGTCGGCTTCTCGCGGGACGAGGTGGAACCCTGGTGTGGCGAGTTGGTCGAGGTCGCCCGGATCGACAACGGGTTCGGCCTCGAGAACGATGAGCAGGGCGCCCAGGTCTGGACGTGTCGCTCGCTATCCCAACCCTGGAAAGAGCTCTGGCCCCGGCTGCGACGTCTGGGCTGTGCCACCGCTGACCTGCGAGGCCCTGCCATCCTGCCGCGAGTAGACCCAACAGGTTCGTCGATCTGTCTCGGTTCCACCTGAGTGAGCGATCAAGCAGCAGCTGCGGGTTCGGGCAGCCGACGACGACCGTCGCAGGCCAGTCCTGTGGCGGTCGTCGTCGTGCTGATGATCTTGGTTCGTGACTTGAGGTCGTGGTGGTGGTCAGTCGGGTGGTGTCAGGTCTGGTGGTTTCAGGGGTTCTGGCGGATCTCCGAACAGGGGTTGGTTGAAGTCAAGCGGATCCTGGGGATCCCAGTTGTTGATGGTGATGCGGGCGTTCAGGATCGGCCGTTGTTGTCGGTCGATCCACTTGGGTGGGATCCAGACGGGGAGTCCGTCGGTGTTGATCTGGCAGTGCCAGCCGCGTTGGGCGAACTGGTGGTGGTGGTAGCTGCAGAGCAGGGTCAGGTTGGCGATGTTGGTGTCGCCGCCGTCGTACCAGGCGATCACGTGGTGGCGTTCGCACCATTGGGGTGCGACGTCGCAGCCGGGGAAGGAGCATCCGGAGTCACGGGCGATCAGGGCGAGGGTCTGGGCGGGGCTGGCGATCCGTCGGCTGCGGTACAGGTCGAGAACTGCGCCTTTGGCGTTGGTGAAGCAGAACGCGATGTCGGCTTGGTCGGCGAGCCGTCGGGCGGTGCGGGAGGAGACGAGGGTTCCGTCGGCGTAGCGGCCGATGCCGTGGTCGCTGCAGAAGTCTTCCCACGGCATCGTCAGGAGCAGCGTGGTGGGGGTGCCGCCGGACGAGGGGAGGTCGTCGGTGCGGAGGGCGGCGTCAAGCACGGCGGCGAGGGCGTCGTGTTGGCGTTGTCCCCGGGTCCTGTCGTCCGCGATCAGGTGCTTGGTGCTCTGGGCGCCGAGGTCTGTGGAATCGGCCTCGGCCTCGGTCTCGAACCGGGTGGTCTGCGGCTTGGTCAGGGGTCCGAGCAGGGCGGCGAGTTTCTGCCCGACGTCGGGGGTCAAGCGGAAGTCTCCGGCCCAAGGAGCCGTCCTTTCGGTGTTTGAGGTGGAAGAACCGACGTAGACGATGTTCGGCCTCATCAGCAGGCGCCACCCCGTCAGGATCGATCGCGTCCACCAGCCGGGCAGCGACCTGACTCAGATCCTGAAAGCCCAAGTGGGTCGCTTGCTGGACGAGCAGGAGTTCGCCGGCTTCCACCGCTGCGGGGTCGCAGTGCTTCACCTTGCGCAGGGCAGAATCGATCAGGGTGACTTGTTCGGGGGTGACCGACCCATCCCGTTGCGCGGCAGCGAGATGGGTGCGGATCGGCTCCAAGGGTTCGCCGGTCATTGTGGTGCGGTCAGCCAGATGCTCGGCCGCTTTGATCCGGCGGATTGCTTCGCCGGGGGACAGGCGGAGCCCGGTGGTCAGGACCCGCGTCATGGTCCGTTCCGACACCACCGCCGGGACTCCTTGCTCGGTCCCGTGCTGGATCATCGCCCGGTCCACCACCGGCAGCTTGTTCCGGACCCGCTCGATAGCTTGGAGCATCGCGACCAACCCGAACGCACCCAGGTCGGCCAGGGCACCGTCGTCGACGAGCTTGATCAGGTGCTCGACAGCGACGTCGAGAGAGTCCACCGCAGCCTGCAACGCGGGCGCTGCAGGCTCGTCGGTGGTGGGCTCGATCATAGGTCCAGTCTAGTCGAACAGACGTTCGACAACAAGGCCAAACCTGAGAATCTTCAAGCTGGTAACGAAGTTGCGGCCGTGACCCGTGGGTCGAACGGTGATCAGGGACGCTTTCCGGTTGAATGACCATGTGGTCCACAGAGACTGGTCCGATGACGACTGCACCCTCAGCGTGAAGATCATTCACGCCCTCGGCCTGGTTCCTTCGATGGCGCCGGCGACTATCTCCCTGGCAGCGAGGGCGTCTGCGGCGGGCGAGCGGGTGCGAGAGCCGGTGGACCGTTCTCCTTCGGACGAGCGCAGACCGCGATCGCACACCGCATGCGCGACATCCACGACGGCAGCGTCCAGTCGGGCTGATCGCGGTCGTGAGGCGCAACGGTGAGCAGCCGCCCGCGGGTCTGATGTCCACGCGGGCGACCCCACGATCGCTCAGGAGATGTGATCCTGCGTGACGAAGTCGATCAGCTGCTCGACCGGGGTCAACAGTCCGCGTTCGAGGTCCGACCAGCTGGTCACGGTGGCCAGGATCCGCTGCCAGGCGCGGGCGATGTCGGCCTGGTCGCGGTGCGGCCAACCCAGGGCGGCGCAGGTGCCGTGCTTGATGTCGGTGCCGCGCGGCACGTGCGGCCAGGACTGCAGTCCCAGCTTGGCCGGCTTGACCGCCTGCCAGACATCGACGAACGGATGGCCGGCGACCAGCACGTACGCACCGTACGGGCCCTTGGCCACGCCTGCGGCGATCCGGGACTCCTTGCTGCCGGGCACCAGGTGGTCGGCCAGCACACCCAGTCGGCGTCCGCGCTCGGGTCGGAACTCGGCCACGATGTCGGACAGGTCGTCGATCCCGTCCATGAACTCCACGACCACGCCCACGTGCCGCAGATCGTCGCCCCAGATCTTCTCGACCAGCTCGGCGTCGTGTCGTCCCTCGACGTAGATCCGACTCGGCAGGGCGATCTTGGCCCGTTCCGTCGGACCGGCGACGGACCCGGAGGCCGTCCGCCCCGGTGTGCGCACCGACCCTGCTGCGGGCGTCCGCGGAGGCACTTTCACCAGCACCGGCTTGCCCTCCAGCAGCAACCCGTGCCCGATCGGGAAGCTGCGGCGCTTGTCGCCGCGGCCCTCCAGCACCACCAGACCGTTCTCCCAGCGCGTCACCGCCCCGCAGAAGCCG
>DATDBH010000080.1:0-29237 GCA_036524985.1 Microlunatus sp.
GCCACCGGGCGCGCTATTCCGGCTGACCGGCCCGGGCTGGCGGGCTTAGGGTTCCTCGATGGCCCGCACGCACACGTACGCGATCACCACGACCTGGACCGGCAACCGGGGGGAGGGCACGGCCGACTACCTGGCGTACGGCCGCGATCACGACCTGGACACCCCGGGTCGACCCACCCTCGCGGCATCCTCCGATCCCGCCTTCCGGGGCGAGGGGGACCGGTGGAATCCGGAACTGCTGCTGGTGGCGGCCCTGTCGGACTGCCACCTGCTGACCTACCTGCACCTGTGCGCGGTGAACGGTGTCGTGGTCACGGGCTATCGGGACGAGGCCACCGGCACGATGGAGCAGGTCGGCGACGGCGGCCGGTTCACCGAGGTGGTGCTCCGGCCGGTCGTGACGGTGGCCACCGCAGCCATGATCGCGCGCGCGAACACCCTGCACCACGAGGCGCACACGAACTGCTTCATCGCCGGCTCGGTCAACTTCCCTGTGCGGACCGAGCCGACGGCCACGACCTGACCGGCTGGAGTTCCCGCGAGAGGACGTCGTGTGATCAGCGACGATGCAGCAGCCCGCCGATGTAGCCCAGCACGCACCCCAGCCCGATCACGATCACGCCCGAACCGAGCCCAGAATCCCTGAACACCGCCGCGGCCGCGACCAGGACGAGGGCCGCGAGCAGCGCCGTCCACCGGGTCAGCCGCCCCGACGTCCCCGTGAGCCCGAAGGCCATCAGGCCGGCCAGGACGACCAGCACGGATCCGACCGACAGCACCCCCGGCAGGTCGACCAGCTGGGCCCGTGGGTCCCGCTGCTGGAGCACCTGTTCCACGGCGCCGTCGTCGAGACGGAGCGCGCTGGCCACGCGGAAGGCGAACGGCAGCATCACGCCCAGCAGGATCGCCGTTGCGCCCCCGATCGTCAGCAGCACCCGCGCCCAGGGCCGACGGTCTGCGGCGGACTGGACGATCGTGCCACTGTCGGTCGCCGCCGCGAGCCCGTCGGTGGCGGCGACCGCGAACGACCGGGTGATCTCCCGGCCGCCGGGCGCTCGCGGTCCGGTGAACGTCATCCGGCTGGCCATCGTCTGACCGGCCGGGATCTCCAGCTGTGCCGGCGTGAACGTGAACGTGAGGGCGTTCTCGGGATCGTCCCCGCGCAGCCACACCCGGACCGGAGCACGACCCCGGCGGTTGTCCACGATCACCGATGTGCCGCCCCGGCGACGGTTGGCCAGTCGTACGACGCTGGGGTCGAGCCGCAGGCCGAGGGTCGTCATCGGCGACGCGCTGGCCGACTGCCGGAGGGTGACCTGGGTCCGCGCCGACCGCTTCCCGTCGGACGCGACCAGGGCCACCTCTCGCGTGACCTCGCTGTCGGGCTCGAGCGCCGGGCAGGAGAGTCGGACGTCGACGTCGGTCGAGCCGCCGGGTGGTACCCGTACCTCCGAGAGGCTCCAACCGGCGAGGACCACGTGCTCGGGATCGACGGCAGCCAGTCGGACCGTCGCCCACTGCCGACCGGTGCGGTTGCCGACGGTCACGCGGACCGTCGTGCTGTCGGTGTCGGGGAGACGCACCAGCGACGGTGTGGCCGTCAGCTCCACCATCGGGTCCTCGACCACCAGCGTCGTCGACTGCACCACGGTGGCGGTCGCGTCCACGCGCCGGCGGCCCTCGGTCGCGGTGACGGTCAGCGACCGGGCGATCTCGCGCCCCGGTTCCGGTCGGGGTGACGTGGTGACCAGCCGCACCCGGGTCGACTCCCCGGGCCCGACGGTGACCTCGGCCGGGTCGAAGTGGAAGGTGACAGCCAGCTCTGGGTCGCTGCCCGCCAGCCGAACGGTGGCGGGTCGGTTGGCGGCCGCGTTGTCGACGACCACGGCGAGGCGCGCGGTGTCCACGTCCTTGGCCCGCGCGATGCCCGGCTCCACCCGTACGGTCACCGGTGCGTCGACGATCGGGACGGACACCACCACCGCCACGATCTCGTGCGCGTCGGCTCGGGCCTGGGAGCGCACGCGTAGACGCACGGCACGCTCCCCTGCCGGCACCATCGTGGGCGACGTGATCCGGAACCTCACCACGAGGCGGTCCTCGGTGTCGGGCAGCAGCCGGAGCTGGTCGGAGGCGACCACGAGCCACGGCGGTGCCCCGCCGACATCGACGGCATACCCGTCGACGATGTCCGACAGGTTGCGGATCGTCAGGGCCAGCTCGACCGGCGAACCGTCCACCGGGAGGATCACGGGATCCGTCGGCAGTGCGACGCGCAGGACGTCGGGGACGGGCATCGGTAGCGGCACTGGCACGGGCCCCACGGGAGCGGCGGTCGGTGGAGGTGCGGACCGACGTGCGGGCGCCGCCTCCGCCGGCTCTGCCGGTCGGATCTTCGGCATCACCCGGGTCTCGATGAGCTCCTCAGCCAGCGGCTGGTCCCGCGTCGGCCCGGGTGGGCGGGTCGCCGGCGCAGCATCCTCCCAGGCCAGGAAGGCGAGACACCGCTGGCAGAACTGCGTTCCGGGCGGGTTCAGCTCCCCGCAGGCCTCACAGGCGGCAGGGGTCATCGTGAGCGGACCTCCCCTGGCGTTTTCCTCCACAGGACTCTCCTCCACGAGATCGGCGATGTCACGCGGCACCGTGCGCGCACCGTGCGCGGCAGGGCGGAGCCGCGGGCTGTCACCCCCTCGGAGGATGGCGACCTCCCCGGTGATACGCCGACGCGCATCGGGGCGGACGGAGGGATCCTCCTGTCGGCCGTGACCGGACACCCTTGACGAGGGGCCGGGCGCAACCACTAGCGTTCGCGCATGACGACGAAGAGCGGGCACAAGCCGGCGAAGATCCCGAACCACATCTACGAGGCCGAGCTCTTCCGGCTGCAGTCGGAGCTGGTGACGCTGCAGGAGTGGGTCCGGCACACCGGGGCCCGGGTCGTCGTGATCTTCGAGGGCCGCGACGCCGCCGGGAAGGGCGGCACGATCAAGCGGGTGACCGAGTACCTCAGCCCCCGCGTCGCCCGGATCGCTGCGCTCCCGACACCGACCGAGCGGGAGAAGAGCCAGTGGTACTTCCAGCGGTACATCTCGCAGCTGCCAGCGGCCGGGGAGATCGTGTTGTTCGATCGCTCCTGGTACAACCGGGCGGGAGTGGAGAAGGTGATGGGCTTCTGCACGCCGCAGCAGTACGCGCTGTTCATGCGGCAGGCCCCGCTGTTCGAGCAGATGCTGATCGACGACGGCATCATGCTGCGGAAGTACTGGTTCTCGGTGTCGGATTCCGAGCAGCTGAAGCGGTTCCGGTCGCGGATGAACGATCCGGTACGGAAGTGGAAGCTGTCGCCGATGGATCTGGAGTCGATCAACCGGTGGGAGGACTACTCCCGCGCCAAGGACGAGATGATGGTGCACACCGACGTCCCGATCAGCCCCTGGCTGGTGGTCGAGTCCGACATCAAGAAGCACGCCCGGCTGAACATGATCTCCCACCTGCTGTCGACCATCCCGTACACCGACGTGCCGGCGGAGAAGGTCAAGCTACCCAAGCGGCTGTCGGCCAGCGAGAACTACCACCGTCCGCCGCGCGAGCTCTCGACCTACGTGCCCGATCACGTGTCCCACCTGATGGGTGACCCGGAGGCCAAGCGCTGACGCCTCGACGAGCGTGGCCGTGCTGACGGCAGGACATCAGGTGTCGGCCCTGCTTCTCGGCTGTTGCACGTCGGCAACGACCGAACCCCCAGCCAGCCGGCCAGCGAGAACCGAGGGTCTCAGCGGCCGGTGCCGGCGTAGACCACGGCCTCTTCGGTCGAGTCGAGACCGAAGGCGGTGTGCGCGGCCACCACGGCCCGGTCCACGTCATCCTGGTCGACGACCACCGAGATCCGGATCTCCGAGGTGGAGATCATCTCGATGTTGACGCCGGCGGCGGCCAGCGCGGAGAAGAACCTCGCCGTGACCCCGGGGTGCGACCGCATCCCGACACCGACCACGGAGACCTTGCCGATCGGGTCGTCGTACAGGATGTCGGCGAAACCGACCGAGGACTGCAGGGCCTGCAGGGCCGCGATCGCCGCCGTACCGTCCGACTTCGGCAAGGTGAAGGAGATGTCGGTCCGACCGGTCTCCACCGCCGACACGTTCTGCACGATCATGTCGATGTTGATCTCGGTGCCGGCCACGGCCTCGAAGATCCGGGCCGCCTCCCCGACCTGGTCGGGCACGCCGACGATGGTGATCTTGGCCTCGCCGCGGTCGTGCGCGACGCCCGAGATGATCGCCTGCTCCATCTGACTTCCTTCCTCCAGCTCCTCGACCCAGGTGCCGTCCCGGTCGGAGAACGACGACCGGACGTGCACCTTCACGTTCTCGCGCCGGGCGTACTCCACGCAGCGCAGATGCAGGATCTTGGCCCCGCAGGCCGCCATCTCCAGCATCTCCTCGTACGAGATCCGCGGGATCCGCCGGGCGCTCGGCACGATCCGCGGGTCGGCGGTGAAGACGCCGTCGACGTCGGTGTAGATCTCGCAGTGGTCCGCGCCGAGCGAGGCAGCCAGCGCCACCGCGGTCGTGTCGGAGGCGCCGCGACCCAGGGTGGTGACGTCCTTGGTGTCCTGGGCGACACCCTGGAACCCGGCCACGATGACGATGTCGCCCTGGTCGAGCGCCGAGGTGATCCGACCCGGGGTGATGTCGATGATCCGGGCGTTGCCGTGCGTACCGGTGGTGATGATGCCGGCCTGCGATCCGGTGAGCGACCGCGCATGGAGACCCTGGTCGGCGATGGCCATGGCCAGCAGGGCCGCGCTCATCCGCTCGCCCGCGGTCAACAGCATGTCCAGCTCGCGCGGCGGCGGCATCGGGGACACCTTCAGCGCCAGGTCCATCAGCTCGTCGGTGGTGTCGCCCATCGCGGAGATGACCACGACCACGTCGTTCCCCTGCTGCTTGGTGGCGACGATCCGCTTCGCCACCCGCTTGATGCTCTCCGCATCCGCGACCGACGAACCGCCGTACTTCTGGACTACGCGGCCCACGCCATCCCCCTCGTTCCGCTCCGACATCGGTTGCCGGGAAATCCGCGGCAACTCTATGCCCTGCTCGCCCCCACCCTCGGGTGATGCGTTCGGTCGAGACGAACCACGCGGCTCGGCTGACTACCCTCGATGTCGTGACCAGCCCCGTACCCACGCCGCTGAGCCGCCGACTCCTGCTCGCCGGCTCGCTCTCGGCCGCGCTGTTGGGCGCCTTGTCCGCCTGCAGCGGTGACGATGTCGGGCCGGCGCCGACGCCGAGCCCCACGCCCTCGTTCCCGGTGACGGTCCAGCACATGTACGGGTCGACCACGGTCAAGGCCGAGCCGAAGCGGATCGTGGTGGTCGGCTACACCGAGCAGGACACCCTCCTCGCCCTCGGCGTCGCCCCCATCGCGACCACGCAGTGGGTGGGCGACGTTCCGTACGCGGTCTTCCCCTGGGCAGTCGACAAACTGGGCGACGCCAAGCCCACCGTCCTCGAGTCCGCCGAGGGACTGTCGATCCCGGAGATCACCAAGCTCGAGCCCGATCTCATCATCGGCACCAACGCCGGCCTCAGCCAGGAGGACTACACGGCGCTGAGCAAGATCGCTCCGACGATCGCCAACAGCGGGGTCTACGGCAGCGAGTTCTACGAGCCCTGGCCGACCCAGACGGTGATCGTGGGAGAGGCCGTCGGCCGCAAGGCCCAGGCGGAGAAGCTCGTCGACGACCTCACGCAGCGGTTCGCCGAGGTCGCCGTCGCTCACCCGGCCTGGGACGGCACGAAGGCCGGTTTCGTCGAGGCGCCGTACGACGACGGCAGCGTGATCGCCTGGCCCGCGGGGTTGGGCACCAGCTTCCTCACCGACCTGGGCTTCACCATCCCGGAGTCCTTCTCGAAGTTCGTCGACGACCAGGTCGCCCAGGCACAGATCCCCGCCGAGGACACCGGTGTGCTGAACGACGCGAAGGTGCTCGTCTGGACGACCGACGTCGCGGGCGACGGAGTGGACATCCAGCAGGACGAGGTGCTCGGGAAACTCGATGCAGTGAAGGAGGGGCGCTCGGTCTACACCGGGGACGAACTGGCGTCGGCGATCTACTTCAGCACGATCCTGAGTCTGCCGTACGTGCTCGATCGCCTCGTCCCCGAGCTGGAGAAGGTGCTGCCGGGCTGATCCCGCGCCGGAAGCTCGAATTAGGTTAGGCTACCCTCATGTCTGCCTCTGAACTCCTCAACCGCCGTCTGCTCCTGACCGGGTCGCTGTCAGCTGCCCTGGTCGCCGGCCTCGCGGGCTGCAGCTCCTCGGCCTCCACCGAGTCAGCCGACGAGCTCGGATCGGCGGAGCAGGCGCTCTTCCCGGTCACCGTGACGCACAAGTACGGCGACACGATCGTGTCGGCCGAGCCGAAACGCGTGGTGGTCGTCGGCTTCACCGAACAGGACATCCTCCTCGCCCTCGGGGTCGCGCCGGTCGCCACCACCGAGTGGTACGGCGAGCAGCCGTACGCCGTCTGGCCCTGGGCCACGCCCGCCCTCGGCGACGCGAAGCCGGAGGTGATCAAGGCGCCGGACCAGCTGCCGCTGGAGCAGATCGCCGCCCTGACCCCCGATCTGATCGTCGGCACCAACGCGGGACTGACCAAGGAGGTCTACGCGTCGCTGACCAAGATCGCGCCGACCATCGCGAACAGCGGGACCTACGACAGTGACTGGTTCGAGCCGTGGCCGACCCAGACCTTGATGGTGGGCAAGGCCCTGGGCAAGGAGGCGCAGGCGCAAGGACTGATCGACGATCTGACCAAGAGGTTCGCGGCCGAGGCCGCGGCCCACCCGCAGTTCGCCGACGTGCCCGCGATCTTCCTGCAGGCGCCCTACTACGAGGGCAACGCCATCGCGTACCAGGACGGCCTCAGCACCGACTTCCTCACCGATCTCGGCTTCGTGGTCCCGAAGGAGCTGACCCCGTTCGCCTCGGATGAAGCCCAGGCCTACATCCCGGTCGAGAAGCTGGACGTGCTCGACGCCGGCGACGTGCTGATCTGGGCGACGGAGGACGACCAGGCCAAGGCCGAGCTGGAGAAGAACAAGCTGTTCGCCCAGCTGGAGGCGGTCAAGGCCGGCCGATCGCTCTACACCGGTGGCGAGCTGGCGGGCGCCATCTACTTCTCGACCGTGCTGAGTCTGCCGTTCGTGCTGGATCAGCTCGTTCCCCAGCTGGAGAGGGCGTTGCCCGCCTGATCCGGGGTCGCAGAACCGCCGGATGGGATACTGACGCGGTGAGTGACTCGGTGCCCCAGAGGATCGGTGATGCGGAACGTGACCGCGCCGCCGAGTACCTGCGCGAGCACATGAGCGTCGGTCGACTCAGCCAGGACGAGTTCGACGAGCGGGTCACCGCAGCCCTGCAGGCCAGGACCGCCGCCGACCTCGAGCCCCTGTTCGACGACCTTCCGGCCCCGAAGCCCGGACAGGACGTGGCGGTCGCCGGCAGCACGCCCTGGCCGGCCTACCAGCCGCCCGGGACTCCGTCGCCGAGCGCGTCGGCTCTGGTGCCGATGCCGGACAGCAAGCTGGCCAACGCCCTGGCCGCCGCCTCGGGAGTGGCCTGGATCCTCTTCATCCTGAGCTGGGCGTTGGGCTTCGGCGTGTGGTGGTTCGTGTTCATCCCCATCGCCTTGTCCAGCGCCGCCGGCAAGCAGCGTCAGGAGCTGCACCGCCGAGAGGCGCTGTGGCAGAAGCAGCAGAGCCCTCAGCTGCCGCCGGGATCGGGTTCCGACCCGCCTCCGTCCTGAGGTCTGGCAAAGACTTTCCCGACACGGCTCATCTAGGTCAACTCTTGACATGCCCGGGCGACGTTCGTAGGTTCGATGAATGCCCCTCTCCCCCCGGCGGGCCCGGACTGTCACGAGCCTGGCCGCCGTCACGCTCCTGAGCGCCGCCCTGTGCGCCTCGGTGGCCGGCCCGTCCGCCGCAGCCCCGAAGAAACCGACCGACCAGATCGACGCCACGGTCGCGGCGATGACCCTGGAGCAGAAGATCGGGCAGCTGTTCGTCCCCTACGTCACCGGTGGCACCGCCGACACGGTCTCGGCCGAGAACCGCACCCGGTTCGGGGTCGACACACCCGCCCAGGCGGTGGCGAAGTTCCACCTCGGCGGGGTCATCTACTTCGCCTGGTCCGGCAACACCGACAACCCCGCACAGATCGCCCGGCTCAGCAACGGTCTGCAACGGGCCAACACCACCGCCGGCAACCCGGTGCCGCTGAGTGTGGCCACCGACCAGGAGACCGGGCTGGTCGCTCGGGTCGGGCCCCCGGCCACCGTCTTCCCCGGCGCGATGGCCCTGGGCGCGGCCCGCGACCCGAAGCTGACCTACGACACGTACGAGATCACCGGTCGTGAGCTGCGGGCGATCGGCATCAACACCGACTACGCCCCCGACGCCGATGTGAACGTCAACCCAGCCAACCCGGTGATCGGGGTCAGGTCGTTCTCCTCGGACCCGAAGCTGGTGGCCAAGAACGTGTCCGCCGCGGTCAGTGGTCTGCAGGACCAGCAGGTCACCGCCACCGCCAAGCACTTCCCCGGCCACGGCGACACCGGCGTCGACTCCCACTACGCGCTGCCGACGATCGACCACACCCGGGCGGAGTGGGAGAAGATCGACGCCCCGCCGTTCCGGGCCGCCATCAAGGCCGGCGTGGACGCGATCATGACCGCCCACATCATCTTCCCGGCGTTCGACGACTCGGGTGACCCGTCCACGCTCAGCCACGAGGTGCTCACCGGGGTGCTGCGGGACGAGCTGAAGTTCACCGGGGTGATCGCCACGGACTCGCTCCGGATGGAGGGCGTGCGGCAGAAGTACGACGACGCCGAGATCGCCGTCCGGGCCGTCGAGGCGGGCGCCGACGTGCTGCTCGACCCGCAGCAGCCGGCGCTGCAGATCCAGGCCGTGATCGACGCCGTACGGTCCGGGCGGCTGGCCGAGAAGCGCATCGACGCCAGCGTCCGCCGGATCCTGATCATGAAGAGCAACCGGGGTGTGCTGGCGGACCCGCTGGTCGACGAGTCCCGGGTGGACTCGGTCGTCGGCAACCCGCAGCACAGGTCCTGGGCCCAGGAGATCACCGACCGGACCACCACCCTGGTCACCGACGACGCGGACCTGGTGCCGCTGCCGGCGAAGCAGACGTTCGTCACCGGCTGGGGCACCACCCAGGTGCCGCAGCTGGCGGCCGGGTTGACCGAACGCGGCTGGACCACCGATGCGCTGGTGACCGGGGCGGCGCCGACCGCTGCGACGATCGCGTCCGCGGTCGCCAGGGCGCAGGACTGCGACCAGATCGTGATCACCACCTCGGCCGCCTGGAACAGCGCCGCCCAGCGACAGCTCGTCGCCGCGCTGCGGGCGACCGGCAAGCCGGTGCTGGTGGTCGCCCTGCGGGACGCGTACGACATCGGTCATCTCGAGGGCGTCCAGAGCTATCTGGTCACCTACTCCTCGACCACGGTGGCGGTGGAGTCCGCGCTGCGGGTGATCACCGGGGAGAACACGGCCCGCGGGAAGCTGCCGGTGGACATCCCCGATCCCGATCAGCCGGGAACCGTGCTGTACCCGTTCGGTACCGGTCTGAAGAAGTGAGGCGATGATCATGAGTGGGACGATCGGTCGAAGGAGTCTGCTGATCGGGGGCGGCGCGTTGGCCGCCACCCCGGTGATCGGGAGAGACACCGCCGCCGCCCACGGGCGCGGTGGACGGGTACGCACCGGTGCCGACGTCGTGGCGGCGAAGGACTGGCGCGAGTTCCGCGGGCAGCGGGTCGGGGTGATCACCAACCCGACCGGGGTGCTCAGCGGTTCCTTGACCAGCATCGTGGACGCCATGGTCGCGGCCGGGGTCTCGGTCGGCGGTGTGTTCGGACCCGAGCACGGCTTCCGCGGCGCCGCGCAGGCGGGTTCGTCGGAGGACACCTACGTCGACGAACGGACCGGCGTGACGGTCTACGACGCGTACGGTGCCGATGCGACGACGTTCGCGCGCTTCTTCACCGAGGCGAAGGTGCAGACGGTGATCTTCGACATCCAGGACGTCGGCGCTCGGTTCTACACCTACATCTGGACCATGTACGACGCGCTGATCGCTGCGGGCCGGCTCGGGCTCCGGTTCGTGATCTTGGATCGACCCAACCCGGTCGGCGGCCGAGCCCGGGGACCGCTGCTGGTCGAGGGCTTCACCTCCGGGGTCGGCAAGGACACCATCGTCCAGCAGCACGGCATGACGGCCGGAGAGTTCGCCCGGTACGCCGACGGCGTGCTGCTCCCGGCGGCCGGCAAGACCAAGGTGAAGGACCTCGACGTGATCATGGTCGAGGGCTGGCAGACCGATGAGCTGTTCGCCGACACCGGGTTGCCGTGGATCCTGCCCAGCCCCAACATGCCGACGCCACAGACCGCGCTGCTCTACCCCGGCACCTGCCTGTTCGAGGCGACCAACCTGTCGGAGGGCCGCGGCACCACCAAGCCGTTCGAGCTGATCGGGGCACCGTACGTCGACTACCGCTGGGCCGCCGACCTGACCAAGGCGAAGCTGAAGGGAGTGGAGTTCCGCGAGGCCTACTTCACCCCGACCTTCTCCAAGCACGTCGGCGTGGTCTGCGGTGGCGTCCAGGTGCACATCACCGATGCGGCGAAGGTGGACGCGATCGCGGTGGCCACCCAGATGATGGTGTCCCTGCGCGACCGCTACGACGCGTTCGCGTGGCGCAGCGGGGACAACCCGCCGGGCCGGTGGATCGACCTGCTGACCGGCTCCAGCCGTTTCCGCACCCAGTTCGACGGCGGCGCCCCTGCGGCCGAGATCATGGCCGCGTGGAAGAGCGAGCTGGCCGAGTTCGACCGGCGCCGGCGCCCGTACCTGCTCTACCGGCGGAGTCGCTGATGCAGGGCCGTCGGCTGGTCGTCGTCGGGGTGGCGATCGCCCTGGTGCTCGGCACACCGACGGCGGCCATGGCCGACCGGAGTTCCGGGGGAGCAACGGAAGGGCGGTTCGACCGTCCGCAGCCCGGCTTCGCGTCACCCCGAACCGAGCTGCGGGGGTCGACCCCCTCGCGCGCGGGTCTCGATCCGGCCCCGCTGGACGCTGCCTGGCGGACCGTCGAGGGCTACAGCCGCCCGCAGACGTCGGGCCGTCCGCTCTATCCCGGCGCGGTGCTGAGCTACGGCCACCAGGGCAGGGTCGTGCTGACCCGGGTGACCGGCTACTCCCGGCTGTACGCGGACGGTGACGGCACCCCGCTCCCCGAGGCCGACCGGATCACGACGCGGACCGACACGATCTACGACCTGGCCTCGGTGTCGAAGCTGTTCACCTCCATCGTGGTCATGCAGCAGGTCGAGAAGGGCCGGGTGGAGCTCGACGCCCCGGTGACCCGCTACCTGCCCGAGTTCACCGAGCACAGCGCGGCGTCGCCGTACGACAAGAGCGGGGTGACCGTCCGCCAGCTGCTGACCCACACCTCCGGTTTCCCGGCCTTCCTGCCGCTGTGGCATGACTTCCCGGATCCGGCCTCCCGGCTGCGTGGAGCTGTCACCGCGGATCTGACCGCCGAGTCCGGATCGCGCTACCTGTACAGCGATCTGAACCTGATCACCCTCGGCGCCCTGGTGTCCTCGGTGAGCGGCAAGACACTTGATCGACTGGTCGCCGACGGCATCACCCGGCCGCTGGAAATGCGCGACACCGGCTACAACCCGACGACTCGGGTGCCCCGGGAACGCGTCGCCGCCACCGAGTTCCAGGCCGTGCCCGACCGGGGGATGGTGTGGGGTGAGGTGCACGACGAGAACGCCTGGTCCTTCGGCGGCGTGGCCGGGCATGCCGGTGTCTTCTCGACCGCCCGCGATCTCGGCGTCCTCGCTCAGACCATGATCAACGGCGGCACGTACGAGGGCAGGAGGATCCTGCGCACCGACAGCGTGCGGCAGATGATCACGAACGAGAACACCGAGTTCGGTGACGACGCGCACGGTCTGGGCTTCGAGCTGGACCAGCGCTGGTACATGGGTGGGCTGAGCTCGCTGCGCACGGCAGGACACACCGGCTACACCGGCACCTCGCTGGTGATCGACGTCGCGTCCCGCTCCTTCGTGATCTTGCTGACCAACCGGGTGCATCCCTCGCGCTCGTCGGGCAGCGTGAACCCGGCGCGGGTCGCGGCGGCGCAGGGCCTCGCCGAGTCCCTGGCCGTACGACCCCGGGCGGGGCGCTCCGCCTGGTTCTCCGGGACCGCCAACGCCCGGACGGCCACCCTCACGGTGCCGCTTCCAGCTTCCGCGCGGCCTCTTCGGTTGGGCTGGCAGCAGTTCACCGACACCGAAGCGAGCGATCCGCTCACCCTCGAGGTCTCCGCCGATGGCGGTGCGACCTGGACCACGCTCCCCTACCGGCTCGGGCAGGAGTCCGTGGACGGCCCGTAC
This sequence comes from Microlunatus sp., assembly GCA_036524985.1. Taxonomy (GTDB): domain Bacteria; phylum Actinomycetota; class Actinomycetes; order Propionibacteriales; family Propionibacteriaceae; genus Microlunatus. Next base: position 12,507 of record DATDBH010000080.1, read on the forward strand.
GCGATCTCCGGTCTCCGCCGCTGGCAGCCGGCGACGGCCGAGGTCCCGGCGGGCAGCACGGGGGTGCGCTGGACGTACACGCAGGACGCCACCCTGTCCGGTCGCGGCATCTACCTCGACGGGATCACCGTGCGCGACGGCCACCGGCCCGTGGTCGATGCCGAGCGCCGGCCCGACGTCATCCAGGCTGACGGCTGGACCCCAGCCACTCGCTGACCTCTCCCACCGGACGCGCCCTAGGGTGATCGCCATGGACGCGGGAGCAGACGTCAGGTGGGGCATCGTCGGACCGGGTCGGATCGCCGCCAAGGTGGTCGAGGACTTCAGGTACGCCCCGGGTGCGGTGGCCGTGGCGGCGGCCTCCCGCTCGCTCGATCGGGCGCGGGCGTTCTGCGCCGCCCACGGGCTGGACCGGGCCTACGGGTCGTACGGCGAGATCATCGACGCTCCCGACATCGACGCCCTCTACATCGCCACCCCGCATCCGCAGCACCACCGGATCGCCGTGGCCGCGCTGCGGGCCGGCAAGGCCGTCCTGGTGGAGAAGACGTTCACCGCGACCGTCGCCGGCGCCGAGGACGTCGTCGCCGCCGCGGAGGGCAACGGCGTGTTCGCCATGGAGGCGATGTGGACCCGCTTCCAACCGGCCGTGGTCGCCGCCCGCACCCTGATCGAGAGTGGCGCGATCGGTGAGGTCCGCCAGCTGCAGGCCGACCTCGGCGTCAACCGCCCGTACGACGAGTCCGACCGGCTGTTCGATCCGGCGCAGGGCGGTGGCGCCCTGCTGGACCTCGGGGTCTACGTGGTCTCGATCGCGCAGTACTTCCTGGGCACGCCGGATCGACTGGAGGTGACCGGCTCCCTCGCCCCGACCGGGGTGGACTGGGAGGTCGGGCTGCTGCTCGGCTACGACGACGGACGCGCGGCCACCCTGCTCGGCTCGCTACGCCACCACACGCCCGGGTCGGCCCGGATCTTCGGCACCGAGGGTTTCATCGAGATCCCGCCGCGGTTCCACCACCCCGACCGGATCGTGCTGCATCGCACCGGCGCCGAGCCGGAGGAACTGGTCCGACGACCGCAGGGCGCCGGCTACTCCCACGAGATCGTCGAGGTCAGCGAGTGCCTGCGCGAAGGCCGTACGGAGTCGTCGGTGATGCCGCTGGCCGACACCCTCGCCGTCCAGCGGATCCTGAACGAGGCTTCGGAGCGTCTCGGCGTCTTCCATCGGGAGGACGCAGGCGTCGACGTCTGAGCCGCGGCTCACATCGCTGACGCGGTGGTCAGGCGGTCACGTAGCGGCGGCCCTCGAAGGCCCGCCCGAGGGTGACCTCGTCGGCGTACTCCAGATCGCCGCCGACCGGCAGACCACTGGCGAGGCGGCTCACCTTGACCCCCAGCGGGATCAGCAACCGGCTCAGGTACGTGGCGGTGGCCTCGCCCTCGAGGTTGGGGTCGGTGGCCAGGATCACCTCGGTGACCACGCCGTCGGCGAGGCGCAGGCAGAGCTCGCGGATCGTCAGGTCGCCGGGCCCGATGCCGTCGATGGGGCTGATGGCGCCCCCGAGCACGTGGTAGCGGCCACGGAACTCCCGCGTCCGCTCCACCGCGACGACGTCCTTGGACTCCTCCACCACGCAGATGATGGCCGGATCGCGCCGCGGGTCGCGGCAGACGCGGCACTGGGTCTCCTCCGAGACGTTGAAGCAGATCTCGCAGAACTTGACGGTGTCCTTGACGAGCTTCAGGGTGTCGGCCAGCCGCAACACGTCCTCGGCGTCGGCCGCGAGGATGTGGAACGCGAGTCGTTGTGCGCTCTTGGGACCGATGCCGGGCAGTCGCCCGAGCTCATCGATCAGGTCCTGGACCGGGCCCTCGTACACCTAGGTGCTCTCCTTCGACCTCGTCGGTCAGAACGGCAGCCCGCCGCCGCCGAGCCCACCGGCCAGCGGCCCGAGCTTGGCGGCCGTCACGGCCTGCACCTTGTTGTTGGCGTCGCGAACGGCGGCGAGCACCAGGTCGGCCAGCGTCTCGGTGTCCTCCGGATCGACGGCCTCCGGCTTGATCACCAGCCCGACCAGCTCACCGGTCCCCATCACCGTGGCCTGGACGAGGTCACCGCCGGCCGATCCGGTGAGCTCGGTCTCGGCCAGCTCCTGCTGGGCCTGCAGCAGCTGCTGCTGCATCGCCTGGGCCTGGGCCAGGAAGCCGGACATGTCGCCATCGGACGGAAGCATCGCGCTCTCTCGGGGTGGATTCGGCAAGCATCGGGTGGTTGTGCCCGCCCAGCCTATGCGGCGCACCAGCGCGCGAGCCGCTCCTCGGCCCGGTGTCCTGCCCGAGACGCCACGCGCTCAGACCAGGAACGAGAAGACCCACGTGCCGAGGCAGAGGAGCAGCATCCCGGTCGCGTTCACGAACAGGTCGCGACCGAGATCGCGCGCCCGGACGTGCAGGACGACGGCGATGGCGAAGTAGAGGACCAGGGCGGCGGCGGTGACCACGCCCAGGAAGGGAATCCAGATCCCGGCCAGCAGCCCCAACGAGGCGGCGAACTTCAGCGGGCTCAACCAGACCCAGTAGCGCGGAGGGAACCTCACGTTGGTGAGGCACCGGGCGATGAAGCCGACGGGCTTCAGGCACATCACGCCATCCGCGAGCTGGATGACGGCCAGCAGCACGACCGGCCAGACCGGTTCCGGCAGCATCGCGATCCCCTCTCGACTCGGAGACAGTACCATACGGTATCGTATGTTGCTCAGGCAGGCTGGCCGTCAGGCTCGGAACGGGCAGAATCGCGCCGCCGTCGACCGGCCTATGCCACGGGCACGCTCGACCTTCGCGACGAGAGTGGGATCTTGCCGCAGCGACCCTGGTTGCTCTGGCGTGATGTCACGCCACCAACCCGTCGCGCACCGATCAGTCGGTGGGAACCAGCGGTAGCAGGAGCTCGTAGAGCCGACGCAGGTCATCCACCTCGACCGGTGGCACGACGACGGCCGCGCCCACGGCGAGCAGGTACGGCAGCAGCGCCGACCGGCGCGCCTCGGCGGTGTCCGGCACGGCCCGGCTCCAGACCCGCGCCAGCGCGTCGATCCGTGTGGTGTCGATCCGCTGTTGGACCGCACGCACGTCGGGGTCCGTCGTCGACCAGGCACGCACGGCCACATCCAGCTCCGGGCGGTAGAGGCCCGCACCGTCTCCGCTGATCAGCGTGGTGAGCACCGCGAGCACGTCCCGCGTCGACGCATCGACGGCGACCCTGCCGATCGCCGACTCCAGCGCATCGACCGACAGCGACTCGTATCGGGCCAGCAGGTCTCGCTTGTAGCCGTCGGCGCCGGCGAAGTGATGGTGGAACGAACCCTTCGACAGACCCAGCCGCGCGGCGATCCGATCGATCCGTACGCCCGGGGCACCCTCGTCGGCGAGGACGCGCAGACCCTCGTCCAACCAGCGGTCCCGCGCCGAGCTCACGGCGCGACCGTACCAGTCCGTATGGTGACGCCTGAGCCCGCCGGACGGCTCAGAAGCCGTGCTTCTCCTCGCCGATGATCTCGGCCCCGAGCTGGCGGGCCAGCAGTTCGGTGTGCGACTCCTCCTGGTCCTCGATGTCGGAGTCGTTGATCGAGGCCGCTTCATCCCGCAGGTCCTCGGCGCCGCCGTCGGTGTGCGCCGCCCCCTGGCGGGTGGGTCGGATGTGTTGGCGAGCCTGCTCCCGCCAGCGCGGATCCACCACCGGCTTGCCGTCCGGCGCTCCCGCCGGACCCTCGCCACCGGAAGCACCTGGAGCACCGGGCACGCCCGGGACGGCCGCGACCTCGGACCACTCGACCGGACCGGATCCGTCACCGGACCGCGAATCGCTCGCGGGCGTGGACCCACGATCGTCCCCGGGAGCCGCCAGAGGGCGGTCCGTCTCGGCCACCGCTCCTGCGGTCGGCGGCCGGGCCTCCGATTCGGTCGGACCGGGGGGCGCTCCCTGGCCCCCGCCACGCGCGGAGGTCCCGCCGGCCCCGCTCGCCCGACCACCGGAGGTCACGCTCGGATCGACGATCGCCTCGATCCGGAAGTCAACCCCCAGTGCCTCGTTCAGCGCCTCCCGGAGGATGTCCTCGCTGCCACCCTTGGCGAAGCTGTCACGCGGACCGACACCGGCCATCGCCAACACCAGGACACCGTCGCGTACGTCCGCGACCTGGGCGTTCTGGCTGAGCAGGATCCAGGTGAACCGTCGTCGCCCCTTGACCTCCTCCAGCACCTCCGGCCACAGCCGGCGCACGTCGGTGACGGTCAGGGACTGCCGACCGGACGGGGTGGCGGTGGGTGGCTGCCGGTGTGGCCCGAGCGTGGTGTCGTCCGAGTCACCGCCGGCCGATCCGAGACTCCGGTCGGGACGGTCGGGACGGTCGGGCGGGATCGGATGGTTGTGAGCGGCGGGCTCGGACCGCGGCTGCTCGGACGGGGCTCTCGTCGGCAGCGGCTCTGCGGGCGAGCGCGTAGCCGTCCGGGACGAGTCCGGTGCACCTGGCACGCCGGTCGACGGGTCCACCACAGCCGGAGGCGCGGCTTCCTCCGCCACCTGGCCGGCGAGCGACGAGGGCCGCGGTGGCGCCGAAGCCGTGGGCTGCGGAGCGGACTCCTGGGTCACCACCGCGCTCGCGGCACCGGTCATGTCCAGGCGTCGCTCGATCCGGTCCAGTCGGGCATGCACCCCGCGCTCGTCGACGTCGGCTCCGGGCAGCAGCACCCGGGCGCACATCAGCTCCAGGTGCAGGCGGGGAGCCGTGGTTCCTCGCATGTCCGTCAGCCCCTGCGCGATCACCTCCGCGGCCCGGGTGAGCTCACCCGCGCCGAGCGCGGCCACCTGGGACGACAGCCTCTCCGCCTGATCGGCTGCCACGTCGATCAGGCCCGACGTGAGGGCGTCGGGCACGGCGGCGACGATCACCAGGTCGCGCAGTCGGCGGAGCAGGTCCTCCGCGAACCGCTTCGGGTCCTGACCGACCTCGATCACCTTGTCGACGCAGGCGAACACCCCGCCCGCGTCACCGGCGGCGAAGGCGTCCACGAACTCGTCGAGCAGCGAGTCCGGCGTGTAGCCGAGCAGTGCGGCCGCCTGCCGATAGCCGACCCCGTGCTCGTCCGCGCCCCCCAGCAGCTGGTCGAGCACCGAGAGCGAGTCCCGGACCGAGCCCGCTCCCGCCCGGACGACCAACGGCAGCACCGCCGGCTCGACGCTGATCCCCTCCGCCGCACACAGGTGCGCGAGATAGTCGCCCAGCACCTTGGGCGGCACCAGCCGGAACGGGTAGTGGTGGGTCCGCGACCGGATGGTGCCGATCACCTTCTCGGGCTCGGTGGTGGCGAACACGAACTTGACGTGCGGCGGCGGCTCCTCGACCAGCTTCAGCAGGGCGTTGAAGCCCTGCGTGGTCACCATGTGCGCCTCGTCGACGATGTAGATCTTGTAGCGACTGGAGACCGGAGCGAAGAACGCCCGCTCGCGGAGGTCTCGGGCGTCATCGACCCCGCCGTGGCTGGCGGCGTCGATCTCGATCACGTCGATGCTGCCGGGGCCACCGCGAGCCAGATCCACGCAGGACAGGCACTCCCCGCACGGCTCCGGTCGCGGACCGAGCTCGCAGTTCAGCGCGCGGGCCAGGATGCGGGCCGACGTCGTTTTGCCACAGCCCCGCGGACCGGAGAACAGGTACGCGTGGTTCACCCGGTTGTTGGCCAGCGCCCGTTGCAGTGGCTCGGTGACGTGCTCCTGGCCGATGACGTCGGCGAACGTGTCCGGCCGGTAGCGCCGGTAGAGAGCCAGGGGTGCAGCGGGACCGGTCGGCGCTGCAGCGGGTGCCCGGGAGGCCGGCGCGGGCTGGCCCGCCGACTCCTCGGGCTCGTCGGGCTGACCGAACAGCGCCTCGTCCTGACTGAACTCGGGCAGGTCGGGGGGCGCGTCGCCGTCGTCCGGCGCGTCCCAGCTGCCGGTCCCGGCCGTCTCGGACCACGTCATACCCTCACCCACGCAACGCACCCTATGCCCCGCCGCCGACAGGCGACTCCGGTCGAACGGACCCGGGTCAGTTCCCCCTGCTCAGGTCCCAGATCGCCGCCGCCAGGGCGACCAGCAGGATCGCCAGCGACGTCGCCAAGGTGACCGAGAGACCGTCCACCGGGTCGCCGTTCCCCCGCCCGAGCTGGTACGCGGTCACCAGCAGAGCGGCCCCGAGCGCGCTGCCGATCCGCTGGCCGGTCTGGATCACCGCACCGGCGGCCCCGCCCATCCGGGGCGGCACGGCACTCAGCGACAGGGTCTGGTTGGGCGAGATGACCGCACCGCCTCCCAGCCCGGCGAGCAGCAGCGGGAACGCCAGCATGTACCAGCGGAACTGGTCGGCCTCCGCCGGCAGCACGAGCCACAGCACCACCAGGCCCGACATCATCACCGCGATGGCGATCACCGTGATCTTCCGGTTCATCCTGGCCACCAGCCGACCGGCGATGGGTGACATCACGGCTGTGCCCAGGGCGAAGGGCGTCACCATCAGCCCGGCCTGCAGCGGGCTGTACCCGAGACCCTCCTGCAGGAAGACCGACACCACCAACAGCACTCCGGTGAAGCCGGTGAAATAGAGCGCGCCGATCAGCACCCCGTTTGCGAACCCGCGGGTCCGGCGGAGCAGCGTGAGATCGAGCAGCGGGGCGAGGCCGGCCGCCTGCTGCCGCCGCTCCCACCACAGGAAGAGACCGAGGAAGACCGGCACGGCCAGCAGCAGGAAGAGCCAGGGCCCCGGTCCGTCCTCCGACTCCACCACCGGCAGCAGCAGGCTGAACACCGCCGCCCCCAGCAGCAAGGCACCGACCACGTCGATGTGCCGCTCCGCCTTCGTGCGACCGGCGTCCGCGCTGCGACCCGGCACCCAGCGCCAGATGAAGAACATGGCCACCAGGCCGATCGGCACGTTGATGCCGAAGATGTAGCGCCACCCGTCCGCCTCCCCGAACAGCGCGATCAGCACCCCGCCGAGGATCGGGCCGATCGCGCTGGCGACGCCGACCGTGGTGCCGAAGTAGCCGAACGCGATCCCGCGCTCCTTGCCACTGAACAGCTGCTGGATCAGGCCGCTGCTCTGCGGGGTGAGCAGGCCGGCGGACATCCCCTGCAGGACCCGGGCGGCGATCACCAGCTCGGCGTCCGCGGCCAGACCGGACGCGGCACTGCCCAGGATGAAGCCGGTCAGGCCGATCATCATCAACGCCCGACGCCCGTACACGTCCCCGAGGCGGCCGCCCGCGACCAGCGTCAGACCGAACGCGAGGGCGTAGCCGGACACCACCCACTGAATGGTCGACGTGGTCGTGCCCAGGCCCGCCTGCATCGACGGGATGGCGACGTTGACGATGGTGACGTCCAGCAGCGCCATGAAACCGACGGCCAGGGTGACCCCGAGGATGCGCCAGCGAGCCGGGCTGGGCTGGGCGGTCGTCTCGTCGGGGGGCACGGCGCGATTCTGCCCCTCGGGTCGCAGCGGATGCGGCGCAGCCCGCGCACAGGTTCGGCGAGGACACTGGATCGGTGGTGACGAGACGACAGCTCCTGTACGCCTCCTCGAGCCTCGCCCTGGCCGCGGTGACGGGCTGCGGCGCGGACGACTCGGCGCCGGGTGTCGCGAGCCCGTCGGTCGACATCAGCTCCCCCAGCCCCACCAGAGCCTCCCCGACCCCGGTCGCCACTCGTACGCCGACGCCGACCCCCACCCCGACCGGCTCCCCGAAGCCGGAGCTGGCCGGCACGATCGCCGACGACTTCGACGTGCCGTGGGGGCTGATCTTCCTGACCGGCGGGGACGCCCTGGTGTCCGAGCGCAACTCCGCCAAGATCATCAGGGTCACCGCGAAAGGCAAGAAGACGACCCTCGGGGAGGTGTCGGGAGTCGTCCCACCGACCGGCATCGGTGAAGGCGGCCTGCTCGGGATCGCCACCGCACCCGGCGACGAGGACACGCTGTTCGTCTACTACACGACCGGCTCCGACAACCGGGTCGGCCGGGTCAGCCTGGCCGGCGGCAAGGTCGGCACCCCCAAGGCGGTGCTGACCGACATCCCGACCAGCACCCACCACCACGGCGGCCGGCTGCTGTTCGACGCCGGCGGCATGCTGCTGGTCGCCACCGGTGACGCCGAGCAGTCAGCGCTGGCCCAGGACCGGAAGTCCCTGGCCGGGAAGATCCTGCGGATCCGCCCCGACGGCCGCCCGGCGTCGGGCAACCCGTTCGACAACCGCACCTGGTCGTACGGTCACCGCAACGTCGAAGGTCTCGCCTTCGACGCCGATGGCCGGCTCTGGGCGACCGAGTTCGGCGAGAAGGAGGCCGACGAGCTCAACCTGATCCGCAAGGGCAAGAACTACGGCTGGCCCGACGTGGAGGGCGAGTCCACCGACGACGACTTCGTGAACCCGGCGGCAGTCTGGGAACCCACGAGCAGCTGCTCGCCGGCCGGGCTGGCCATCACCCGCTCGACGGCGTTCGTCGGCGCACTGCAGGGACGGTGTCTGTTCGCCGTACCCCTGGACGGCGCCAAAGCCGGCAAACCGACGGCATACTTCGCCGACGACCACGGTCGGATCCGTAACGCCGTCGTCGCCCCGGACGCTTCGGTGTGGATCACGACGTCGAACACCGACGGCCGGATCGAGCCCGGCAGGAACGACGACAAGATCCTCCGCGTCACGCTGTAGTCGGTGGCGGGCTCTACCCTGACCGGGTGGCGCCCGATCCCGACGACCTGCTCAGCTCCCTTCCGCTCCCGGAGGCCGTCTTCGGTGACGCCATCGTCGAGATCCTCCGCGAGCTGGGCTGTCTCACGCTGGACCAGCTGATCGAGCACGCGTACGCCGACGGCTTGGACCTGGGAGACGATCCTGAGGACGCGCTTCTCGACGAGCTCTGGGACGACGACCGCCCGTACCACCCCCTCGACGACGGCCGGTGGGCCCACCTGCCGTCGCTGCTGGACGGCCGGATCTTCACCCATCGCCTCACCACGGACGAGGTCGAGCACGACGTGCTGGAGGTCGAACCCGATCTGAGCCTGGTCGAGCTGCTGACCGAGTTCCCCGGCGGTGAGCGACTGGCGGGCGGTGGTGTCGTCGAATTCGGACACGCCGGAGTTCCGCGACCGGATGACGTGCGCGTGGTTCCCGACCTCGCGCTGGCGGAGCTGGGTTCCCTGATCCTGCCCGCCGGCACCTTCGCCGGTCTCGACCGGCGGCCCGGCGACCTCGTCGGACTGCGGCCCAGCGCGGACGGCATCGAGGTCCTCGCGGTCGACGACCCGGGCTCGGTCCCCGACGTCGTCCACGACTACGTGCTCGCCCTCCTCGACGACGAGCCGATGGAGAGCAGCAGTCTGACCAGCCTCGTGCTGGCCGATGTCCTCGACGCGTACGTCGACCCGACGCCGCCGCTGAGCGAGGTCGTGTCCGCCTGGGGCGTCACCCACCGCGACGGTCTGTTCGCTCCGCCCGGTTTCGACTGGGAGGACTGGCAGCCTCGCCGCGTGGCGAGGCGGTTGATCGAGCGCTACGGGTTGAGCGACGACGAGGCGGGCGCCGTGGCGGTGCTGCTGGCCTACATCTCCTCGACGACTCTCGCCGTCGACGAGATCAAGCAGCGGATCCGGGCCACGGGGCTGGAGATCCGGCAGCTCGAGCAGTCTGCGGTCGACGAGCTGTTGGACGACGTGGCCAGAACGTCCCTGCCGCTGCCCGATCCCGCGGCGATCGCGGGGAGTCTCGAGCACCTGGTCGAGCCACCGGTGGTCTACGCGATCGCCGACGAGGCGTTGGGCAGCGACCCCGTACGGTCCGGGACCGGCCTGGTCGCCGCGGCGGAGAGTCTCCTCGCCCTGGCCGACCGTCCGTCGCGTGGTGCCCTGCACTGGCTCTGGGCCCAAGGTCACGAGTGGTTGGGTGACCTCTCCGCCGCCGAGGACCAGCTGCGGACGGCCGAGCGACTCGATCCCGAGTTCTACCCGACGGTCCTCGACCTGGCCCGACTCGCGAATGACCGCGGAGACGCCGCGACCGGACTCGCTCTGCTGGCTCGCGTGCCCGAGGAGGTGTCACCCTTCCTCCGGTCGGTGCTGGAGGCGCAGCGTCCGCCACCGACTCGGATGATGCCGCGGAACGAGCCGTGCTGGTGCGGGTCGGGCCGCAAGTTCAAGGCCTGCCACCTCCGTGCCCCGCAGGCCGCGTCGCTCACCGATCGGGCTCAATGGCTCTACGCCAAGGGCATCGTCTACGCGTTGGAGACGCCGTGGGCCGCCCTCGTCGAGATCCTGAGCGAGATCCGGATCGCCGACATCACGTCGGAGGATCTCGCCCACGAGATCGCGAACGACGGGCTGGTCCTCGACGTCACCCTGTTCGAGGGCGGTGTCTTCGAGGCGTACGTCGAGACTCGGGGCCATCTGCTTCCTCCGGATGAGCTGTTGCTCGCCCAGCAGTGGCTGCTCACCCCACGCTCGGCGTACGAGGTCGTCGAGGTGGAACCCGGTGTGTCCGTGACGTTCCGGGACCTGCGGACCGGTGACCTCGTCAGCGCCGCGGACAGCGTGGCCAGTCGGACCCTGCGGCCCGGGCACCTGGTGTGCTGCCACCTGCTGCCGCGACCAGACGGCGACCATGCCATCCACGCGATCGATCCGATCGGGCTGCACGAGCGATCCGCGCTGCTGGAGCTGCTCGATGAGGACGACACCGATCCCGAGCTCCTCGTCGCGTTCCTCAGCCGACATCTCGCGCCGCCCACCCTGGTGACCACCGAGGGCGACCCCCTGATCCTGTGCGAGGTGCGGCTGCAGAGCACCGACCCGGCCGCCCTCAGCGCGGCACTCGACACGCGGTTCGGAGTGGGCGAGGACACCGCCGACGGGTCGAGGTGGGTCGATCACGTCGAGCTGGACGGAGAACGCAAGATCCGCGCCACCCTGACGCTGAAGGACTCGACGCTCACCCTGTCGACGAACAGCACGAAGCGTCGGGACCTGCTTCTCGACGGGCTGCTGGAGATGCAGCCCGACCTGGTCGTGGAGGCTCGGTCCGAGACCGATCCTCGCGAGGAGGTCGGCCGAGGGCGTAGATCGCTGGGGCAGAGACCGCCCTCCGGCGGCTCGACTCCGGTGGGCGCCTTCGGTCAACCGCTCACCGACAGCCCCGAGGTCCGCGCCGCGGTGGCCGAACACATCCGCGGCTACGAGAGGCGCTGGCTCGACGAGCAGATCCCGGCCCTGGAGGGCTTCACCCCACGAGAGGCAGCGAACGATCCGACCAGGCGAGACGACCTGATCCGGTTGCTGGCCACTTTCCCAGCCGCCACCGACGAGACCCAGATGGACCCTGAGCGCCTGCGGACCATGCTCGGGTTGTGATCCGGCGCAAGATCCCGGGTGGCAGGATGCCGTGGTGACTTCTCGAGGAATCCTCTTCATCGGCGGCAGTGGCGTGATCAGCGCCTCCAGTGTGCGGTTGGCGGTGGCCCAAGGCCATCGGGTGACCGTCATGAACCGCGGTCGGAGCAGCTCTCGTGACCTGCCCGAGGAGGTCGAGACGCTGGTCGCCGACGCGAACGACGCCGCCTCGGTCGCCGCCGCCATCGGCGATCGGGAGTTCGACAGCGTGGCCCAGTTCCGCGCGTTCCTGCCCGAACAGGTCGCCGCCGACATCGAGCTGTTCTCGGGCCGGGTGGGCCAGTACGTTTTCATCAGCTCGGCGTCGGCGTACCAGAAGCCGCCGACCCGGGTGCCGGTGACCGAGTCCACGCCGCTCCGCAACCCGTTCTGGCAGTACTCCCGGGACAAGATCGCCGGCGAGGACCTGCTGGTTGCCGCCTACCGCGACTCCGGCTTCCCGGCCACGATCGTGCGCCCCTCCCACACGTACGACAAGACGCTGCTGCCGACGATGGGGCACTGGACCGACGTGGCGCGGATGCGGGCCGGCAAGGCGGTGGTGGTGCACGGGGACGGCACGTCGCAGTGGACGCTGACCCACACCGAGGACTTCGCGGTGGCGTTCGTCGGACTGCTCGGGCACCCGGGAGCAATCGGTGAGGACTTCACCATCACCGGCACCCACGCGCCGACCTGGAACCAGATCTACACCTGGCTGGCGCAGGCGGCCGGCGTCGAGCCGGAGCTCGTGCACGTGGCCAGCGAGACGATCGCCCAGGTCGCGCCCGAGATGGGCCCGGGACTGGTCGGCGACAAGGCGCACTCGATGGTGTTCGACTGCAGCAAGGTGTCGGCGCTGGTGCCGGCGTTCCGGACCACCATCGAGTACCACGACGCCGCGCACGAGCAGATCGCCTGGTTCGACGCGAATCCCGACCGGCAGACCGTGGACGCCGACCTCGACGCCGTGTTCGACCGGCTGGTGACAGGCGCGCGCTCCTTCTGATCCGCAGTCCAGGCATCAACGTGCGGAAGAGTCTCCCCGACCAAGCGAGAATCAGCGCGGCACACCGCCTGCGAACCCAGTCCGGGCGAGTTCTCCGCACGATCGCGGTGACACACGGTGGCTGAGATCCGGATCGGCATCTCGGGCTGGACCTATCCGCCCTGGCGCGGCACGTTCTACCCGCCGAAGCTGCCGCAGAAGCGCGAGCTGGCCTTCGCCGCGTCCCGGCTCGGCTCGATCGAGGTCAACGGCACGTTCTACGGGCTGCTGAAGCCGGACGCGTTCCGGAGCTGGGTCGCCGAGACGCCAGGCGACTTCGTGTTTGCGGTGAAGGGCAGCCGGTTCATCACCCACATGAAGAAGCTGGCCGAGGCCGACTCGACCTTGGCCAACTTCTTCGCCTCGGGTGTGCTGGCGCTCGGTGAGCGGCTCGGTCCGCTGCTCTGGCAGCTACCACCCACGCTGGGCTACGACGCCGACCGGCTGACCGCCTTCTTCACCCACCTGCCCAGAACCCTCGGGGCGGTCGCCGACCTGGCCGCGCGGCACGATCACCGGATCACCGCCGAGCGTGCGCTGGTGACGACCGATCGCCCCGACCATCCCGTCCGGCACGCCCTCGAGGTCCGTCACGACAGCTTCCGCACACCCGAGCTCTCGGACCTGCTCCGGCAGCACGAGGTCGCCCTGGTCTGGGCCGACAACCCGGGCACGTGGCCGGTGCTGGACGAGACCACGACCGACTTCCGCTACGTGCGGCTGCACGGCGACACCGAGCTGTACGCCTCCGGCTACTCCGCCGAGGCGCTCGATGAGTGGGCTTCCCGGATCAGCCGCTGGGCCGACGCCGGTCAGGACGTGTACGTCTACTGCGACAACGACGCGAAGGTCCGGGCCCCGTACGACGCCATGGGCCTGATGGACCGCCTCGGTCTGACCAAGCCTGTTCCCTGATGCCGGAAGGAACGCAAGAGTCCCCCGCGCACCCGACAGAGCTCACTTACCCTTGCTGTCTTCCGACCCTGGGGGAGTTGGGTGAGGTATCGCCACGCGGGGGACCGGCGACCAGTGTACAGATCGGCCGGGGTGCCGCCGGCCGCCCGCGCGGAGCGAGACTCAGGCCTTGACCTTCGAGCCCTCGTCGGTGATCGCGTGGGCATCCTCGTCGTCGAACCAGACGCCGCCATCGGCCAGGTAGCGGAAGGCGATCTCTTCGCCGGCCGGCACGGCGACGGTCACACTGCGAGTTCCGTTGCTGCGCTTGACGAGCTTGTGCGTGCCGGGCGTCCAGTCGTTGAAGGTGCCGACCGCGGAAACGGGGCCGGTGGCCGCGTCGTCCGGCAGGACGAACTGGATCTTGGTGGTGGTGCCCTTGGTGGTGATCTTCAAAGCCATATCGGTACTCCGTCTGTGCAATCTCGGTCACTAGGTCGGGGCGCTCCCGGAGGAACGCACCGCTGAGAGAGTAGGGAGCATGTGCTGCGCCGGTGTTACGACACCCGCGGGCGTGGCGGATCTCACGCCGCGCTCGGCCGTCCCTGTCAGACCCGATCGATCTCGTACGAGACCTCGGTGGCCGGCTCGACCGCGTCGGCCGGACGGGACACGATCGGCGCCACGACCACCGCCACCACGCAGAAGATCAGCGGCAGGGCGAAGGCCAGGTTCAGGCCGACCCAGCCGGCCACCACCCCGACCAAGGCCGGGCCGGCGAGCTGGCCGACGTAGCCGGCACCCACCACCCGGGACAAGATGATGCTCTGGTTGGTGGAGCTGATGTTGCCGGCGGCGGTGAACAGCTGCGGCACCACACCCGCCAGTCCGAGCCCGAAGACGGCCCAGCCCACCAGGGTCAGACCGAAGACCGGCGAGATCATCACGACCCCGATGCCGACGGCCGCGGCCAGCGACCCGTACCGGACCACGAACGCCGGCCCGAATCGTCCAGCGATCCGATCGACGGTCAGCCGGCCCACGGTCATGGCGACTGCGAAGGTCGCGTACGCCAGCGCGGCGGCCGACGGCGGCCGATCCAGGTGCTCGACGGCGTGCAGGGCGCTCCAGTCGTTGGCCACGCCCTCGGCCAGCATCAGCAGGAAGGCGAGGACACCGAACCCGATCACCCGGCGCCGGATGCTGCGCCCTCCGCGCGCAGCCGTGGGCGAGGTGCCGGGACCGTCGACGGTCCGTTCGGCCGCCGAGGACTCACGCGGCAGCAGCAGCCGTACGCAGACCGCGCCACCGACCGCGGCCGCCACAGAGGCGATCAGCACGGCGGTGCTGACCGGATACCCGAGCCCGAGGGCGGCGGCACCGAGCAACGCACCGGCGGCACCGCCCACGGACCAGAACGCGTGGAAGGCCGACATGATCGGTCGCCCGTAGCCACGCTCGACGATCACCGCCTGGTCGTTCATGGACACATCCACCGCACCGTTGGCCAGACCGAAGATCAGCAGCGCGACACCGAGAGTGAGGGTGCCGGTCGCGTGCACGGGCAGGTTCACCGCAAGCACGTACAGCGCCAACGCTGCGCCGGTGACGATCTTGCTGCCCCAACGGGCGATGGCGTAACCGGCGATCTGCATGCCGATCACCCCACCTGCACCGAGAACCAGGAGCAGCAGGCCGAGGGTGGCGTGGGAGACGCCGGTGCGCTGCTGGACGGCGGGGATGCTGACCAGCCAGGCGGCCATCCCGAGACCGACGACGAAGAAGATCCCGAAGACGCCGAACCGCGCTTGCCGCAGTCGCTTCGTGACCGTGGTGGCGGGTGGTTCGGACGCGCTCACGGGGTCTCTCCGGCGGTGGCTGTGTCGGTGACGATGCGGGCGATGGCGGTGCGGACGAGGGCGTCGTCCTGCGACTCCGTGTCCAGCGCGCGGTGGAGGGTGAGGCCCTCGATCAGCGCGTCGAGCATCCGGGCGGTGACGGGGTCGAAGTGCCGATGCAGCGCCACTCTGCTGCGGCCCATCCAGGCGTTGGTGATGTCGCGGAAGGAGGCGTCCCGGGCGGCGAGGGTGTAGAGCTCCTGCGTGAGCACGAGCTCGCGCTGATCGCTGAGGATGTCGCCCTGGACAGCCTCGATGATCGACGCCAGCGCGGCATCCCGGTCGGCGGCCGCGGCCATCCGGACGGCGAAGCGGTCGCTGAAGGCCACGGCGAAGCGGGTGAACGCCTCGTGCAACAGCTCGCTCATCCCGCTGAAGTGGTAGGTCATCGAGCCGAGCGGCACGTCGGCGGCCTCGGCCACTTTCCGGTGCGACGTCCCCGCCACCCCCACCTCGGCGATGACGTCGAGGCAGGCGTCGATGATGCGGTCCCGCCGGTTCGGGTCGTACCGGCGAGCCGGCTGCTCGGGTGCCTCTACGGTCATGCGTACGATCGTACGCTCAGTGTACGACCGTACGCAACATCGGGCGGGTCACATCGGCGACCGACGGTTTCGCGCCGTCGGACCGATCCAGGTAAGGTTCCGCGCGGAGGATTCGCCTAGAGGCCTATGGCGCTCGCTTGGAAAGCGGGTTGGGTTCACGCCCTCACGAGTTCGAATCTCGTATCCTCCGCCGTTGCAGGTAGGGAAAGACGTCCGCGCTCGGAGTTGGGCTGCGCGGCGCTTCTTGTCCGGGGTCTCAAATCGGGTCTCAACTCGGCTCATTTGGCGCCCAGATCAGACCGTCGACGAGCTTGGCGACAGAGCGCCGGATCGGGTCGCTGACGTGCTGGTAGCGAGCCGCCATGCCCGTGCTGGACCAGCCCATGATGCCCATCACGGTGCGCTCCGGAACGCCGAGGACCAGGAGCACAGTGGCGGCGGTGTGACGGGCATCGTGTAGTCGGGCATCTCTGACGCCGGCTCGCTTCAGCAGCGCCTTCCAGGCGTGGTAGTCGCTGTTCGGCTTGATCGCCTCCCCCAGTTCGTTGGTGAACACCCGGTCGGTCTCCACCCAGAGCGACCCGGCGATCGACCTTTCCCGATCCTGCTCCTCTCGATGTGAGGCCAGCAGTTCGACGAGTGCCGGCGGCAGGCCAACTCGGCGGCGGCCGGCCTTGGACTTGGGCGGCCCGTCGTCCGGGGTGACTTGAACTCGCGCCGGACACCAGCCCGCCTTCTTCCCGCACGGCACCTTGCAGCCGTGCTCGTACTCCGGCCGCAGCCGGTTGGTCCGGATCCTTATGATGTCGGCATCCAGGTCGATGTCAGGCCAGTGGAGACCGAGCACCTCGCCCTGTCTGAGGCCGAGCGCCAGCGCCACCGCCCAGCG
>DATDBH010000081.1:0-3963 GCA_036524985.1 Microlunatus sp.
CGCCCCCCCCGCCCGCCCCTACGTGAGATCGGTGGCGCCGCCGCCGAGCTCGGTCGGTGTGCCGGAACCCAGGACGATCTGCACCACCCGCTGCAGGTCCGGAGTCAGGTCACGCTCACCGAGCGTGACGGACTGCTCGCCCACCTCGACCGTGTAGACGAACCGATCCGGGACCGCTCCGCCGGTGGCGGTCACGTTCTGCAGATCCACCTGCCGCAGCAGCTGCCGCACCTCAGCGGCCTGCGGATCGACGCTCAGGTCCAGCTCCGCGCTGCGCACCTGTCCGGTGAAGCCCCCGCTGCGGCGCACCGCCACCTTCTGCGCCGCTCCCGGCGTTCCGGGCTCGGCATCGCTTCGTCCCGGTGCCGGGGGTGCGGATGGGGGCTCGGGCTCGGGTCTCGCGTCACCCGGTCCCACCACGTCGACCGGCGCCGAGCCGTCGAGGACGCCCACCTCCACCCAGGTCGCGCGGACCTGGTCGGGCACGGCCGTACCGGCGAACAGCTGGCCGGCGGCGGTGACGGTCGCCTCCGCGAACTCGCGGAAGTCGGTCGAGGCGCCCACCTGATCCGAGGTGAGCGCGGCGTACCAGACCTTGCCGGCCTGCTCCCAGCTGTGACCCCCGAGGGTGGTCGCGGCGAGGGCGAACGCCCGGTTGGGGATGCCCGAGTTCAGGTGCACCCCACCGTTGTCCTCGGTGGTGTCGACGTAGTCGGCCATCGAGCCGACCTGCGGGTCTTTGCCGAGGCGGGGGTCGTCGTACGCGGTGCCGGGCGCGAGCATCGAGCGCAGGGCCGTGGCCTTGATGTCCGGCTTGAACAAGCCCTCGCCGATCAACCAGCTGGCCTGGTCCGCGGTCTGCCCGGCCGCGTGCTGGACCGACATCGCGGCGAACACGTCGGCGATGCTCTCGTTCAGCGCGCCGGACTGTCCGTTGTAGGCGAAGCCCGACGTGTACTGCACCACGCCGTGGCTGAACTCGTGCGCGAGCACGTCGGCCGGCTTGGTGAACCGTTCGAAGATCTGGCCGTCGCCGTCCCCGAAGACCAGCTGCTCGCCATCCCAGAAGGCGTTGTCGTAGTCCTGCCCGTAGTGCACCGTGACGGTGACCGTGCTGCCGGCACCATCGAAGGACACCCGAGCGAACTGCTGCTCGTACAGGTCCCAGACCTGCTGCGACCACTCGTACGCCTCGTCGACGCTCGCATCGTCGCCGGCGGGGTCGCCGTCGGCCCGGACCGCCCGGCCGGGGAGCGTCTCCTCGTTGTCGGCCGAGTGGATGACCCACCGATCGGCATCCTCGGCGAGGCTGGTCGAAGCCCGTGCGGACAGCTCGGCGGTCGCCTGTGCGCGTTGAGCGCGGAAGGCGGCGTCGATCCGCAGCGTGTGGCCGCACGGGTGCTCGGCGGCGGCCGCCACGGTCGGGTGGTCCTCGGCGGCGACGTGGCGCAGCAGGTAGGGCGGCACGAACGTGCACGGAACCCGCCGCGGCTGTGGGGTGGGGGAGGAGAACGGGGTCATGCACACCAGGGTGCACCAGGCCTCCGACAGACCCCGGACGGGCGTCCGTACGGATGTGCAGGGCCACGGAACGTTCCCGGGTCCTCATCCGTACGGCGCGAGAATGAATCTGAGAAAATCGGCCGGATGGGTTGACCGGGAGGGGCGGGCGGGTCAAGGCTTGTCGGAGCGGAACCTTTTCGCCGCCCTCGGCAGGCCCGCTTCGCGACGGCCGTAGCACAGGGCATGGGGCGGTCGGGGTGAGCGACCCTCGGCAATAGTTGGCTAACTGGCCTAACTAACGCGAGTTAGGCGTGTCCACTTGATGACATGTCATCTTTTTACCATCATCTCGCTGATGACGTTCACACGCGGTGACCCTAAGTTTGGTGGCATACGTCAGGGGATCTTTCGCGTCGCGGGAACGATGCGAACGACCAAGGAAGGGATCACATGCATCAAGTCATTGGTGCGCGTCGTTGGGCTCGGCTGTTGGGAGCAGCTGTGCTCGGTGGTGCGCTCGCGGCAGGCGCTCTCGCGGCGCTGCCAGCAGAGGCGGCAACCTATGGGGCCAGCTCGGCAAGGGTCGCGTTCGACGTCGATCTGAGCAACCTCAGCGAGGACGGGTCCTACAGCGACTCGTCGTCCGGCGGGCTGAGCGGCAGCGACGCCAACGGGCTGAGCGACAGCGACGCCAACGGGCTGGACAGCAGCGACGCGAACGGCTTGGCGAACGGGCTGACCAGCAGCGACGCGAACGGGCTGGCCAACGGGCTGACCAGCAGCGACGCGAACGGGCTGGCCAACGGGCTGGCCAACGGCCTCTGATCCGCCCGCTCCACCTGTGAACGGTGCCCGCGACCCGGTTTCCCCGGGCCGCGGGCGCTGTCGTTTCTGAGGTGATCCGGCGGTCGCCTACTTCAACGACGACTTCGAGCGCAGGCTGTCCGAGCGCACGAGAGCCGCACCCAGCTGGAGCCGGGTCGTCACCCCCAGCTCGTCCATCAGCTCGGAGATCCAGCGGCGCACCGAACGGACGTTGATGCCCAGCTGGGTGGCGATCGCGTTGTCGGTGGAGCCGGTCATCAGCAACGAGATCAGCATCTGCCGCCGGGGGTCGTTGGCGTTGTAGCCGGCCGAGCTGATGATCGGCACCGACTGGTCGAAGACGGACTCGAAGAGCCAGACCAGCGCCTCCACCAGCTGCGGGTGGCGGACGACCGAGGCCCGGAGCTCCTGCCCTGGCTCGTACGACCTCATCGACGGGATCAGGGCGACCTCGGCGTCGGCCAGGATCAGTTTCATCGGCACCGGAGCGGTCCGCGAACGTTCGCCCTTGTCGGCGAACAGGGCCAGCTCGGCCAGCCGGTCGGCGTCGAACCCGGGGTGGTAGACGCAACGGAGGGACAAGCCGCGCTCGAGCGCCCGCCACTCCGGTGAGTCCTCGCTCAGATTGACCTCGTTCGCATTCGGTCGCGACTGGACGTAGGGCGGCTTGTCGAAGGCGCAGATCTCCTTCAGCGCTCCGTCGCAGATGCTGTCCCGAGCTTCCACGATCGCGTCGGTGCCGATCAGCACCGTGATGTTGTCCTCGGGTTGGGAGCGGGCCGCGGCGATGATCCGGTTCTGGATGGCCTCGGCGGACGCCGCGGCAGCATCGAGCTCGGCGAGCTTCTGCATCCGAAGGGCGTGCACGGCATCGAGGAGGGGGAGCGGCTGCCACACGTCGGCCCCCGATGGGCGGGCCAGTCCGAGCGCCTGCAGCTCATTGAGGGCAGCAGCCGCGACCTCGTGACTGGCGCCGTTCAGCTCGGCGAGGTGGCCGACCGACGCAGACTCCGACGCGGCCAGCACGAGGTAGAACGATTCCGCGCTGCTCGAGACCCCGAGCGACTGCAGCATGGCGCGACACCTCCGGGCTCCGCGGACGGCTGTGGCGCCGGTGCTGCCGGCGTATCGCCCCCCGATACGCTGAGCGTCGCACCAACCTCCACTCGACCGTGATCGTCTCACACACCCGCAGGAGCTTCGCGCCATGACCGAATTGTCTGTCGCGCTACGCGCTCCGAAGTCAATGCAGTTCCGCACGTCCCGCTCGTTCGTCGCGATCGGTGATGACGAGAAGCGTGTCGTCCCGATCGCTCCTGCACTCCCGAGAGGCTCCACCCATGACTGAACTCGCGCAGATCGGTGTCACCGGCCTGGCTGTGATGGGCCGTAACCTGGCCCGCAACTTCGCCCGTCACGGGCATCGTGTGGCTGTTCACAACCGCAGCTATGCCAAGACCGTCTCGTTGGTCGCCGACCATGGGGATGAGGGCGCGTTCCTCGCGTCGGAGTCGATGGCGGATTTCGTGGCCTCGTTGGAGCGGCCTCGTCGGGTGATCGTCATGGTGAAGGCTGGCGGCCCGACGGATGCGGTGATCGCGGAGCTGGTGCCGCTGCTGGAATCCGGCGACATCA
>DATDBH010000082.1:0-2354 GCA_036524985.1 Microlunatus sp.
GAGAGCACCCCACCGCTGAGCCATACTCCGATCACCCCGCCGACCAATGCCGTCGGCAGCAGTAGGAAGGTCAGTAGGGCCAGCCGGAAGCTCCCGAAGGCGGCCTGCAGCAACAACAGGATGGTCAGCCCCGCGGCAAAGCCGAAGATCGCCAGCTTGTCCTCCGCCGCATCCAATTCCGTGGACTCTCCGATCACTTCGGCGTGATAACCCAGGGGGAAGGTCATGGCCTCGACCCGGTCCTCCACATCCTCGACCACCGAGCCGAGGTCACGACTCTCCACGTTCGCGCCGACGTCGATGCGCCGTGATTGTTGTTCGCGTTCGATGGCATTCGGGGTGGGGGCCATGCGTACGTCGGCCACGTCCTTCAGCTTGATCCGCGTCCCGCTGGGGGTGTCCAGCGGCAGGTTCTCCACGTCGCTGACACTGTTGCGGGCATTGGGGATGGCGGTGACGTGCACGTCGTAGGCCCGGCCGCCGGAGTAGATGTCGCTGACCTCCTCGCTGGCCACCAGCGTCGACGCCTGCCGCCGGATGTCTCCAGGAGTCAGGCCGTGGCGGCGGGCGGCGTCCAGGTTCGGCTCCACCTCGATGTGCGGCAGGTCGGTCTGGAAGGAGGCATGGGCGTCGACCACGCCATCGATGTCGGCGATGAGTGACTCGACGGATTTGGCCTGGTCCCGCAGTGCGTTGAGGTCGGGACCGTAGATACGTACGACGATGGACTCACTCGATCCGGTCAGCACCTCCTTGATCCGCTCCCGCAGATAGGTCTGTACGTCTCGGTACAGGCCGGGATAGTGGTCCACGGTCTCCTGGACCTTGTCCAGTGTCTGCTCGTAGTCCACCTCGGGGCTGACGCTGATCCAGTTCTCGCCGAAGTCGACCCCGTACACCTCGTCCGCCAGGAACGCCTGGCCGATGTGCGAACCGCAGTTGCGGACGCCCTCGATCTGGCGTAGATCCTTGCACGCCGACACCGAGATGCGGGTTTCCTCGCCCACCGAGGTTCCCGGTTGGGTCAGCCAGTGCATCAAGAAGTCGCGTTCCTTGAAGTTGGGCAGCAACTGGCTGCCCAGTGTTGGCACGGCGAGCACCCCGACCAGCAGCATCACCCCGGTGGTCACCAGGGCCGGCAGCGGTCGCCGGATCAGCCCGGCGATCGCGAACCGGTAGCCGCGCTTGAGGCCGCGCATCACCGGGGACTCCCGGGCGACGAGCTTGCCCCGTGAGAGCAACAACAGGCTCAGGGCCGGGGTCACCGTCAGCGCCACGAGCATCGACACCAGCACGGCCAGCCCGTAGGAGAGGACGAGTGGTCGAAAGAAGGCGCCAGACAAGCCTTCGAGGAAGAGCACGGGCACCACCGCCACGACATTGATGATCGTCGCATAGGTGATCGCTGTGCGAACCTCGACCGAGGCCTCCAGCACGATGCCGAAGGTGGACTGCGTGCTCCCGACGGCACGCGCCTGCCGCAATCTGCGGACGATGTTCTCCACGTCGATGATGGCGTCGTCCACCACCACGCCGACGGCTACGACCAGGCCGGCCAGCACCATCACGTTCACGGTGGCCCCGGCCACATCCAGCACGAGCAGCGCGGTGACCAGGGACAGCGGGATGGCGATCAGGCTGATGAACGCGGTCCGCCACTCGAACAAGAAGGCCACGATGATCAATGCCACCAGCAGGATCCCGAGCAAGATCGCCCGGGTGAGGTTGTCGATCGACTGCTGGATGAAGGTCGCAGGTCGGAAGATCGTCGTGTCCACCTCGATGCCCCGCAGTCCGGGAGCCATCTCCTTCATGGCTTCCTCGACGCCCGCGGTCACCTCAACCGTGTTCGCCCCGCGGAACTTCTGGACGACCAGCAACAAGCCTGGTCCGTCGTTCACCACGGCGTCACCGATCAGCGGACCCGGGTCCACCTTGACCTCGCCCAGGTCGGCCAGGCGCACGACCTTGCCGTCCCGTTCCAGCACGGGAACGCGGCCGAGGTCTTCCGCACCGACGATCGGCTGTATGTGTCGGACATTGAGCCGCTGTGTCTCGTTCTCCACGAATCCGCCCGTGCCGACCACGGCGCCATCGGAGTAGCGGAGCAGCCCCGCGTCGAGCGCGTCGGAAGAGGCATTCATCACCTGCTGCAGGGTGACGTCATGCTCCGCAAGCTTCGCCGGGTCGACCTGGACATGGCGCTGCGGGAGCCGTTCCCCCCAGATCGCCACCTGGGCGACCCCGGGCACCCGGAGCAGCCGGGCACGAACCTTCCAGTAGGCGAGTTCGGACATGTCGGTGAGGTTGACCGTGTCGGACGTCATGCCGATCTTCAGGATGCGACTGGTCGC
>DATDBH010000083.1:0-21261 GCA_036524985.1 Microlunatus sp.
ACGGAATCGGTGGGTTGTTCCACCCCATTCAGCCACCACCCACAGAGAAGTCGCGCGGGCCTCGATCGGGCAGCTGAGCGGAGGGAGTCTCGGGGGTGCGTGGAAGGGACGTGGATGGGCCTGGCGGGAGCGCCGGAGCCTGCGAAGGCGCGGATGGTCGTCCCGAGACGCACCACCAGACTCCCCCCGCAGACCCGACCACCACAAGCGCCCGATCGACTAGTCATAGCGAGCTTCTGTCCACCACACGCCCTGCTCCACCAGCAGCAACCAGGCGCTGCCGTCCAGCCCGACCAGCTGGAAGCGGGCGACCTGTCGGGCGCCGTCCGGGTCCCACCACAGCTCGTCGATCGGCCACGGACCCGCCCATGCCTGCACCCCCAGCACGGGACCGGTCGGGTCGGGACGGAAGCGGGTCGGTTCGCCGATCACCAGACCGCGATCCGACACGCCCACCGAACGGCCGTCCTGGCCGACCACGGTCGCCGGTCGAGGGGAAGAGAAGACCCGGGTCGGCGCGGGCGGCGGGATGCTCCCCGGCCAGGGCAGGGACCGCGGCCGGAGTCCCTCGGCCCGCTCCCCCCAGGGCACGGACGCCTGCCGTTGGGCGGCCCCCCGACCGCCCTGCACGGTGGGCGCCACGACCGCTTCGGGCCCGAGCATCCCCTGCAGCCGCGCCACTCCCCGCTCCACCCGGTCGTCGGTGGCACTGCCCCACAACCCGTCCCCGTGGTCGCCGAGTGACTCCACCGACTCCGGCACCAGCCGGACCTCGCACACCGGCTCCGGGGCGGGATCGCTCTGCAGCTGCCAGAACACCCGGTCCACCAGGTCGGCCGAGCCGAACCAGCGGGGATGCCCCCAGGTCCGGACACCCTGCCAGCCGCGGTCCCCCTTCACCTCCACGGTCACCGTGGTGCAGACCAGCCCGTGCCGACTCAGCTCGGCGACGAACCGGTCGGCGGTCTGCCGGGTGCTGAAGGCGATCGGCTCGATGGTCTCCAGCGGCGGCTCGAAGACCACTCGCTGGGTCAGCTCGAGCGGGGGTCGGCGCCCGGCTGCCACCCGCACGTCGGTGCCCCGGGACAACCGGTGCAGCCAGCTGCCGTGGCGCCCGAACCTGGTCGCCACGTCGCCGGCGGACAGGGCCGCGAACTCGCCCAACCGCCGGATCCCCAACCGACGCAGCAGACTGACCAGCTCGGCGTCCCCCAGGGCGCTGATCTCCAGCTCGGCCAGGAACCGGGCCGAGCCGAGCGGTGGCACCACGAACCAGCTCTGCGCCTCCGCCCGACGAGCCGCCTGCTCGGCGGCGAACATGCCGTCGGCGATCCCGACCCGGCAGTCCCACACCCCGTACTCGACGAGCATCTCCGCGATCACCGCCGCCGCCTGCGGCTCACCGCCGTAGAACCGACGGGGCACCGGCAGCGCGCAGATCCCGGCCCGGATCGGGGTGACGGTGGCGACCAGCTGCTCGAGCCCGGACAGCACCAGCTCGTACGCCCGCAGGTCGCGCGTCTCGTTGGCGTCGACCACCGTCAGCTCGGGGCAGCGACCCACCGCATCGCGACGCCGCATCCCCCGGCGGACCCCGTCGAGGCGGGCGGCGGCGGAGCAGGCCAGCACCTCGTTGGCGGCCACCACCGCGACCGGGTCGTCGGCCGACAGCTCCTCCGCCGCGATGGCCGCGACCACCGGCCAGTCCGGGCCCCAGACGACCCTCACCCGCGGAGTGGCAGGCGTCGCGCCGACACCGGCGGCGTCGGTCCTCGTCGCCGCCGCCAGATCGGGCAGAGCGTCCAGCACACTCATCCGGCAGCCACCTCACTCCCGTACGCGCCCGTCCCGTACCCAGGGGACGGGTGGCCGGTCTCCACCCGGACGTCCAGGCGCTGGTCGGGCAGCCACAGGTCGACGGTCCGGTCCGGCACCCCACCGCCGCGCGACCGAACCGTCACCCGACGGCTCTGCAGGTGGCCGTGACCACGACCCAGCCCCGACCAGCGGTTGTCGGTCACCCTCAGCCGACGTTGCGGACGCGGCCAGGCGCGATCCCCGAGGTGACCGACGTCGACCAGCAGCGCGGCGTCCTTCTGCCGCAGCCGGGCCAGCATCCTCCCGGCCTGCTGCTCGCTCACCGCCACCGGCGGCCGCACCAGCACCAGGGAGGTCACCTCGACCAGACCGGCGGTCACGCTCAACCAGTGCTCCCCCGGCTCGGGCACCGCGATGCAGCGACCGAGGTCGACCCCGAAGGCCAGCGCCGCGTCGAAGCCGAACTCCGGCACCCCGACCACGGCGGTCCACTCCCCGGCCTGGGACGGACCGGCCATCAGCGACATGGCCAGACCCGGGCTGTCCAGGCTGCAGACCATCCCCGTGTGCAGGTTGACGAGGTCGGTCAGACCGGGCAGCAGCGGCAGCCGCCGGGTGACCCCCGCCCCTTGCATCCGGTTGACCCGCTGACGCAGGTCGGCGATGGTGGGGGCCTCAGTCACCCCTCCATATTCGAACTTTTGTTCGAGATCGTCAAGCGCCCGTCTCGCGCCGGCGAAGGGTCGCGACGACCAGGAACCGAAAGAGCAGACTGGCCGACAGGCTAGCTCCGACCACCACCACTCCCATCGGCACCGCGGAGTCCTCACCAGCCAGACCGACCAGCGGCGCCACCAGGGCTCCGGCGATGTACTGACCGAGGCCGAGCAGGGAGGACGCCCGGCCCGCCTGGTGCGGATAGTCCGCCAGCGCCAGCGTCGTCGCGGTCGGGAACACCAGACCCACCGCGCTCACCATCACCCAGAGCGCGATCAGCAGCGGCCCCAGACCGGCTCCGGTCAGCACGCTCACCAGCACACCGATCGCCCCGATCAGGTTCATCCCCAGACCGAGACCGAGCACCTGCACCGCCGGCCGACTCCGGGCCAGTCGAGCACCCACCTGCGACATGACCATGATGCCCAGGGCATTGACCCCGAACGCGTACGAGAACCCCTGCGGCGACATCCCGTACACCCGCTGCAGCACGAAGGTCGAACCCGCGATGTAGGCGAACATGGCCGCACCGGCCAGGCCCGAGGAGAAGGCCGCACCGAGGAACAGCCGATCGCCCAGCAGCTCGCGGAAGCCGATGATGTTGTCCCGAAGCCCTCCGGCACTGCGCCGCTGGGGCGGCAGCGACTCGGGGACCCCGAACAGACCGGCCAGCAGCAGCACCAGCCCGAAGCCGGCCAGCACCACGAAGATCCCCCGCCAGTCCATCACCCGGGCCAGCTGCCCACCGATCAGCGGCGCCACCACCGGGGCGAGTCCCGACACCAGGATCAGGCGGGAGAAGAAGATCAGCAGGGCCCGCCCCTCGTACAGGTCACGGGCGATCGCCCGGGCGATCACCAGACCGGCGGCGCCGGAGAGACCCTGGAGCAGCCGGAGCACCAGCAGCAGCTCGATGGTGGGAGCGAACGCGCACGCCAACGAGGTGAGCAGGTAGCAGACCAGTCCGATCAGCAGCGGTCGCCGCCGTCCGAACTGGTCGGACAGCGGCCCAGC
Source organism: Microlunatus sp. (assembly GCA_036524985.1). Taxonomy (GTDB): domain Bacteria; phylum Actinomycetota; class Actinomycetes; order Propionibacteriales; family Propionibacteriaceae; genus Microlunatus. Next base: position 3,550 of record DATDBH010000083.1, read on the forward strand.
GATCAGCTGCCCCACCGCCAGCCCGAGCAGACAGGCGGTGATCGTCAGCTGGGCGCTGGAGGTGGACGTACCCAGATCGGTGGCCAGCTCGGGCAGCGAGGGCAGATACAGGTCGAGTGAGATCGGCCCGAAGGTGGACAGCATCCCCAACACGATGATCGTTCGCCGGGGGTGCTGGTCCCGGCCGACCGCACCGGCTCCCCCGCCGCGGGGTGGAGCGGGCGGGTCGGCGGTCGGCACGTGCTCACTGTGCCAGGAGTGGCTCGCGCACCCGCCGCGATCTCGCCCTCGCGGCGATCGGCATCAGTCCACCGGCGACGGCGTCCGTTCGTTGTGCCGGCTGCGGACCACTGCGTACGTGGACTCCAACGCGGTGATCGCCTGGTCGTAGGAGCGCTGGGCGACCCCGGCGAACAGGCAGTCCACCAACGCCAGCTGAGCGATGCGACTCGACATGGCACCGGTACGGAACGTCGTCTCCCGCGCGGCCGTGGTGAGCAGCAGGTCGGCCTGCCCGGCGATCGGCGACCCGGCGTAGTTCGTGATCGCGATCGTCGTCGCCCCGCGGTCGCGCGCCACTCTCACCGCGTCGACGGTGTCCAGCGTGGTGCCGGTGTGCGAGATGCCGACGGCAACGTCGCCCTGCTCCAACACCGCGGCGGAGGTCAGGGCCAGGTGCGGGTCCGACCAGACGAACGAGATCTTGCCGATCCGGTGCAGCTTCTGGTGCAGGTCGGCACCGACCAGACCGCTCGCCGCGATCCCGTAGATGTCCACCCGCCGGGCTGCCGCCACGGCCACCACGGCCTTCTCCAGGACGTCGAGATCGAGCGCGGCGGCGGTGTCGGCGATGGCGCACTCGTCGGCGTGGGTGATCTTGGCGACCACGTCGGCCAGCGAGTCGCCGGGATCGATCTGCCCGGTCGTGGGATGCCCGGGGGTCTGTCCGGACTCCTCCCACAGCGCGGCGCGGGCCAACGCGATCCGCAGCTCGGGATAGCCGGCCAACCCGATCGCCCGGCAGAACCGCAGCACCGTGGTCTCCGACGTCTGACACCGTCGGGCCACCGCGGTGATCGAGCTCTCCGACACCCCCGCCGGGTCGGACAGCACGAGCTCGGCCACCCGTTGCTCGGCGGGTCGCAGATTCGGCACCGCGCCTCGCACGGCGATCAAGATCGAGAGTGCCGGCCGTGGCGCGCTGTGTTCCCCGTCGCCCGATCCGCTCGTCGACGGCGAGCTCACCTGGGTGTCGATCAGTCCGGCCATCCGCGCCCCTTCGCTGCACTGTGCAAGCCAGCGGGCACCGCTCGAGCCGCACCAGTCGACCGCCAGATCACTCGGTAGCGTACTGCGATCGACTGCGCAGGTGTTGAGAAAGGAACCGAACCGTGCTCGCCCAGGCATCGGCCGACGCCTCGGGGTGGTGGAACAGCGGCGCCGGGTTGTCGAAGGCGTGCCCGGCACCCGCGTGGATCTCGAACATCACCCCGGGTTGCGCGGTCACCGCGGCCTCGATCTCCCGGACCGTCTCCAGCGGGATGAAGCTGTCGGCGTCGCCGAAGTGGTGCAGGCTCGGCGCCCCCACCCGCGGGGCCAGTGGGTGCAGCTGCGGCAAGGCCGAGCCGTAGTAGCTCACCAGGGCATCCAGCGGCTCGTCGGCGGCGACGTTGAAGGCGAGACCACCGCCGAAGCAGAACCCGACGGCGCCCACGTCTCCGGTCACCTCGGCCATCCCCCGAGCGTGCCGGACGGCTGCGACACCGTCGGCCACGGCCGCCTCCCAATCGACCTGCTGCATCAGGGCCATTCCCTGTGGCAGCAGGTCCTCGGCTTCCTCGTCCACGGCGACGACCCCGAGCCGCCAGTAGATCTCCGGCGCCAGCACCACGTAACCGAGGGCGGCCAGATCAGCGCACCGGCCGCGGATGTAGCGACCCACGCCGAAGATCTCCTGGAAGACCACGACCGCCGAGCCGGTCCCTGCGGGCGGCAGCCACACCTGGGTCGGCATCGGCCCGTCGTCGGTGGTGATCTCGATCCGGCGGTCGGCGGCGTGGTCGCCGGGGATTCGGTCAGCGCGCTCGGTCATGGTCTCGAACCTATCCGCCGCTCCCGCACCGGTCTCGGCAACTACGCTGAGAGTCACGAGCCGAGGAGGGCCGATGAACGACTGGGATCCCGTGCACTACGGTCGTTACGCCGACGAGAGATCGCGACCGTACGGCGACCTGGTCCGTCGGATCGCCGCCGACCGCCCCCGCCGCGTGGTGGATCTCGGCTGCGGCTCCGGCGAGCTGACGGCATCACTGAGTCGGATCTGGCCGAGCGCCGAGATCATCGGCGTCGACTCCTCCCCGGCCATGATCGAGACGGCCCGCACCATCAGGGGCGTCGACGACCTCCGCTTCCTCGAGCGGGACCTGCGGGAATGGCGTCCCGATCCCGGCACCGACGTGCTGATCAGCAACGCCGCCCTGCAGTGGGTGCCCGATCATCGCCGGCTGTTGCCCGGATTCGTCGACCGACTGGGCCCGGGCGGATGGATCGCCTTCCAGGTGCCCGGCAACTTCGACGAGCCGAGTCACGTCCTCCTGCACGAGCTCGCCGGCACCGCCCCGTACGCGGAGCACACCGGCGGGCTGCTCCGACCCTCCTCGGCCGAGCCGGCGGACTATCTCGCGGACCTGTCCGCGCTCGACTGCACCGTCGACGTCTGGGAGACGACCTACCTGCACGTCCTCACCGGCGAGCACCCCGTCTTCACCTGGATCTCCGCGACCGCTGCGCGACCGGTCCTGCAGGCGCTGCCCGATGAGCTGCGTGAGACATTCGAGACGGAGTACAAGGAGCGACTGCGCGAGGCCTACCCGGAGCAGTCGTACGGGACGGTGCTGCCGTTCCGGAGGATCTTCGTGGTGGGCCGACGGAACGGCTCGTGATCTTGCCCACAGGCACCCCCCGGACCACCGATTGGTGTGAATCGCTTCAGTTACAGGGATTCGGACTGACGCTCACTCCGCTCCAGGTCGGCGACGCCGAGGACTTCCTCGCCGCACTGGGGACGCCCGAGGAGGCGACGGAGGTCCTGGAGCACCTGCCCTACCAACCGCCCGATGATCTTGCTTCCGCCGTCGCGATCATCGCTGACGCGCTGGCCACCCCCCACCGCATCGCGTACGCACAGCGGCTCGCCGAGACCGGCGAGCTGGTCGGCACCACGTCCTACTACGAGATCGACGAATCCCTGCGAACGTTGGCGATCGGGGCGACCTGGGTCGCTCGCCGACACTGGCGGACGTTCGTCAACACCGCCTCGAAGTTGATCATGCTCGAGCGTGCCTTCGACGGCCTCGGCGCGGAGCGGGTGGTCTGGCACACCGACATCCGCAACGTCCGCTCGCAGGCCGCGATCACCCGCCTCGGAGCCGTCCGCGAGGGGGTGCTGCGCCACCACCGGATCCGTCGGGACGGGTCCTGGCGCGACACCGTGCAGTTCTCGATGCTCAGCGCCGAGTGGCCCGACGTCCGTCGACGCCTGGAGTCCAGCCTCCAGTCACCCTCTGACCAGGGGGATTGACGCCCGAGTCGGACGGCGTAGGCTCCCGCCATGAGCAGCTTGGCAGTGGAGCGGAACGATGCGCGCTCCCGATATGAAGGTCGACACGACGGCGAGCTGGTCAGCCTCGTGGACTATGTGCTGCGCGGCGACACCATGATCGTCATCCACACCGGGACGGAGCATCGGTGGCGCGGCAAGGGCTACGCGGCGCAGGTCACGCAGGCCGCGCTGGACGACGCCCGCACCCGCGGCCTGCACGTCGTCGCCCGCTGCCCGTTCACCGCCGAGTTCATCTCCTCGCACCCCGCCTACGCCGACCTCCTCGACGGCAACAGCCGCGCCCGCTGACCCCTCACGAGTGGCCGCGAGCGAAGCGACGGACTCCGTCTGGACCGACGAGCGAGCAGACACGTCTTTTCGTCTGCGAGCGACGAAGGAAGACGGAGTCGGTGGAGCGCAGCGAGCAACGAGTGAGGACGACACCGTCGCTTCGCTCGCGGTCACTCGCGAGGGGTGAGTCGCGCCTTCTCGTCGGTGACCCAGAGACCCACCAGCCCGCGGAAGTGACCGAGGAACCGCTCGTGCTCGTTCTCGGGGTAGGTCGACGTGACCGTGTCGACCAGCATCTGGTCGAAGTGCGGCGAGGACACCCACTCGAGCACGATGTCGTCGATGTCGGGTAGCGCCGTGGCACAGAACTCCTGATAGCGCTCGGTGTCGAAGTGCTCGTCGGCCAGCCGCTGGTAGTGCCCGAGCTTGGCCGCGTAGTCCAGGTCGGGGTCGTCGGCCACCGCGAACCACGGCGTCGGGTCGACGTGCAGCTTGGCCGGCCGACCGGTCGCTGCGCAGAAGGCGGCCCACTTCACCAGGGCGCGCATGGCCCAGGGGAAGTAGTAGTGCAGCGAGGTGACCGCCACGTCCGGGCAGGCGTTGGCGTAGTCGATCGGCAACACGGTGTCGCCCTGCACGAGCATCTCGCAGGAGTTGAACTCCCAGCGGAAGAAGGCGTTCACGGTCTGGGCGATGGTGATCGCCTCCTGACCCGCGGCCGGTGACAGGAAGTCGTAGTCGACGGCGTACCGATCGTGCATCGGCTCGTCGGGCCGGAAGTGCATCACCATCGTCTCGGGTCCGATGGTCAGGGCGCGGGCGAACACGTCGTACGGCTCCACGGACTTCTGCAGGTGCATCAGCATCTCGCCGGACTCGTCGTACGCCGCGATCAGCGCCTTCTCGTCCTTGATCCGCGACACCCCACGCCAGCCGCCGCCGTCGAACGGCTTCATGAACAGCGGGTAGCCCATCTCGGCGGCGATGCTGGGCAGGTCGAACGCGTCGTTGTAGTTGCGTGACGTGTAGGCCCAGCGGGTGTTGTCGACCGGGTTCTTGTACGGCACCAGGACCGTGTCCGGCACATGCATGCCGAGCCGCATCAGCGCGCAGTACGCGGCGTGCTTCTCCATCGACTGGAAGGTGAAGGGCGAGTTCATCAGGTAGACGTCGTCCATCAGGGCGACCTTCTTCAGCCACTCACGGGGGTGGTAGTACCAGTACGCGAGCCGATCGATCACCAGCGTGTGGCGGGCCGGGTCGCGCAGGTTGAACGGGGAGATGTGCACCCGCTCGGTGTCGAGAGCGTGGGTCTGGTTGCCGTAGGAGAAGGCGCCGACCCGTTCGACGATGGCCTCGAACGCCCGTGGCCAGTCCTCCTCCGCGCCGAGCAGCAGACCGATCAGATGGCGGGTGTCAGACACCGCGACTCCTCTCCTAGACGAACGTTGGTGAGCGAGAAACTCAAGGCGCCGAGGGCGGACCTCAGCAGAAGCGTGGCAGATGGTGCGCGAACTGCTGCTGCCACCACTCCCAGTCGTGGCTGACATCGAACCCCCACAGGTCGAGCTCACACCGGATGCCCTTCTCCTGCACCAGCTGAGCCAGCTTGACCGTCGAGGGCAACGATCCGGTCGGATGGGTCTCCCAGGCGCCCTGTCCGACCACCAGCAGCACGGACAGCTGCTTGCGCAGCCACTCGAGGTGGTCACCGTGGAGGTTGGGGACGTAGTCGGTCGGGTTGGCGAAATAGGTCGCGTCGCCCCGGTCGCCCCAGGACCGCCAGGTCATCACGTCGTAGTTGCCGGACATGCCGATCGCCAACGGCGCCAGGTCGGCGCGCTGGAACGCGAAGTGCACCGCGTGGTAGGCACCCATGCTGCAGCCGGTGGTGATCAGGTCCGCACCGGCGGTGGTGTCGTCGTGGATGTAGGGCACCACGGTGTGGGTCAGCCACCGGGTGTAGACCTCGTGCCGCAGAGCGCGCTCCTCGATCGACAGACCCTTGTCGGACCAGGTGTCGGCGTCCAGGGAGTCCACGCAGTACAGCTTCACCCGTCCGGCGTTGACCAGGTCGGCAACGGCCCCGACCATGCCGTTGTTCTCGAAGTCCCAGGCCCGGCCGGCCTCGGAGGGGAACACCAGCACCGGGCGGCCGTAGTGACCGTACGTGATGATGTGCATCTCGCGGTCGATCCCGCTTCCCAACGGTGTCTCGATCTGATGGCGCCTCACCCCCTCATCCAAGTGGAACGGCGGCCACGGGACAAGGGTTGACATGGACGGGCCGGGTCGGAGAAGGAATCCGACGAGGTGTCGTCGCCTGCTGGCGGTGTCTCCCGGATCCTTTTCCCCCGGATGGCAGGATGGCCGGGATGTTCGGCTCAGGTGATGACAGAACTCGCGATCTCCGACGGTACGAGCTGCGACGTGGGCGGCGGAGGCCCCTCGCGGCGCTGCTGGCTTCCGCGCTCGTGCTGACCGGTTGCACCAGCGGCCTGCCCACGCCCAACGAAGACGACCCGGAACGAGCGGCGACCGAGCTGGCGGCCGGCTTGACCGAGAAGGACCTCAAGCCGGTCGAGTTCGTGGCCGCCGCGAGCGCGGACGTGGACGCGTCGTTCCAGACCCTCGTCCGGGGGATGGGCCCGGTGACGCCCGCCGTCAGCGTCAGCGAGGTCGACCGGTCGGGGTCGGCGGCCACGGCCACGCTCGACGTCAGCTGGACGTTCCCGGGTGTGCCGCAGAAGTGGACGTACACCACCACCGCCCAGCTGCAGAACGACGCCGGCCGCTGGAAGACGGCCTGGCAGGCCTCGATCGTGGAGCCCCGGTTGAACGGGTCGAACCGACTCAGCCAGCGACGGGTGACGCCCGACCGCGGCGAGGTGCTGGGTGAGGACGACGACGTCATCGTGAAGAACCGGCCGGTGGTGCGGATCGGCATCGACAAGACCGCGGTCGACGGCGACGCGGCCACCGCCGCGGCCACGAAGCTCGCGAGACTGGTCGAGATCGATGCGGCCACGTACCGCAAGAAGGTCGCCGCCGCCGGCGACGACGCCTTCGTCGAGGCGATCACCTACCGCGAGACCGACGATGCCCGACCGGCCAACGCCGAGGTGTTCGCGATCAAGGGCGCACTGCCGATCCAGAGCGAGCAGATGCTCGCGCCGACCCGTGACTTCGCTCGGCCCATCCTGGGCACCGTCGGGCAGGCGACCAAGGAGATCGTGGACGACTCCGACGGCGCGGTCGTCGCGGGCGACGAGGTGGGCCTGTCCGGGCTGCAGAAGCGGTACGACAGCACCCTCCGCGGCACACCGGGAGTCCAGGTGCGGCTGCTGCCGCTGACCTCGGGCTCGTCCTCGGCGTCGCCGTCACCGTCCGGTTCGTCGTCGGGCCCGGTCTCCCCGAGTCCCTCCAGCGGCCCGAGCGGCAGCGTCAGTCCGGCCGCCCCGGTCACGGCGTTCGAGGCCGAACCGGCCGCCGGCAAGGACCTGCGGTTGACCCTCAACACCTACCTGCAGGAGCTCGCCGAGAAGACGTTGGCCGACACCAAGCCGGCGAGTGCCATCATGGCGATCCGGCCCTCCACCGGAGCGGTCCTGGCCGCCGCGAACGGCTCGGGAAACAAGGACCAGAACCTGGCCACCACCGGTCAGGCCGCGCCCGGTTCGACGTTCAAGGTCGTCTCGGCGCTCGCCCTGCTGCGAGCCGGCCTGACACCGACCTCGCAGGTGAAGTGCCCCGAGACGATCACCGTCGACGGGCGCCGGTTCAAGAACTACAGCGACTACCCGAGCAGCCAGCTCGGCACCATCACGCTGAAGACCGCTCTCGCCCAGTCCTGCAACACGGCGTTCATCGGCTCCCGGACCAAGCTGGATGACGGCGACCTGGCCAAGGCGGCCGCGTCCCTGGGTCTGGGCGCGGACTACGACACCGGTTTCCCGTCCTTCTTCGGCGAGGTGCCGAACGACGCCTCCGGCACCGGTGGCGCGGCGGCCATGATCGGCCAGGGCACGGTGCTGGCCTCGCCCATGGCGATGGCCGCGGTCGCCGCCTCAGTCGGTGCGGAGCGGACGATCATCCCGGTGCTGGTCGCCGGAGAGGCCGCCACGACCACGGCCGCTCCACTGACGGCCGCCGAGGCGTCGTCGCTGCGGTCGATGATGCGGGCGGTGGTGACCGAGGGCAGCGGCCGGAGTCTTGCCGATGTTGCCGGGCCGGGTGTGATCGCGAAGACCGGCACCGCCGAGTACGGCAACGACGATCCCTTGAAGACTCACGCCTGGATGATCGCGGCCCAGGGTGATCTGGCCGTCGCCGTGTTCGTGAACACGGGTCAGTCGGGCTCGAAGACTGCTGGACCCCTGCTGAAGGAGTTCCTCGAGGGCGCCCGCTGAGGGACAGTCGCTCAGCTGCTCCGCAGGAACTCCAGGTGCCGCTCATAGGCGTCCAGGCAGTCGTGGATCACCTGGTTCTCCGTGTAGCCCATCACGTCGTAGTCCTGACCGCCCTCTTCGAGGTGGACCTCCAACCGGGCGTACTGGTCGCGGCTGCCGATCATCCGGCCCCCGTACGTCGGCACCGGTGACAGCTCGACCTGCACCCGGTAGACGAAGGGGTCCTCGGCGTCGTCGGTCCGAATCTCAACGAATCCCTGCGGCCGCTCGCCACTGGACACCGCCGACGGGACGCCCCGCACGCTGAGCTCGGCGGCCACGTCGCGCAGGGCCGGCTCGATCACCTGGTGCAGATAGCCCTCGGCGTGGTCGGTGTCGACGAAGTTGGTGACCCGCGCCAGCCGGGCCTTCCAGGTGCCGCGCTCCTCCTGCCCGGGCGACCGAGCGGACAGGATCGTGGTGAGCCGGCTCTTGCTCGTCGCCACCCGCTGACCCTCTCGCCGCAGCGCCTTGAACAGTCCCCACATGACCAGCACCAGCACGAAGGCGAACGGCAGCCCGAAGATGATGGTCGCGTACTGCAGGGTGGTGATGCCGCCCACCACGAGCATGGCCACCGTGAGCAGACCGGTGGCCGTGGCCCACAGGATCCGCTGCCACGGCGCGCAGTCCTGCTGGACGTCGGCCAGCTTCGAGCACAGGTTGCCCATCACCAGCGCACCCGAGTCGGCGGAGGTGACGTAGAACAGGAGCCCGACGAGGAAGGCCATGAACACCAGGAAGGACGGCAGCGGGTAGTCCTCGAGCAAGACGTAGAACCCGCGACCGTCGAACTCGACCGCGGTCTCGGCGAACGCGGTGTCGCCGTCCCGGACCCGCTTGATCGCCGCGTTGCCGAAGATCGACACCCAGATCACGATGTAGGTGAACGGGATCACCAACACACCGAGCACGAACTGCCGGATGGTCCGACCGCGGGAGATCCGCGCCAGGAACAGACCGACGAAGGAGGCCCACGCGACCCACCAGGCCCAGAAGAACAGGGTCCACAGCGAGAGCCACTCGGTGGCGTCGTCGTACGCGAAGGTCTCCAACGCCCTGGCCGGGTAGCTGGCGATGAAGTCCCCCACGTTCATCACCACCGCGTTGAGGAAGAACGACGTCTGGCCGGTGACCAGCAGCCAGCCGGCCAGGCAGAGGGCGAGGATGACGTTGAGCTGGGACAGGAACCGGATGCCCTTGTCGACACCGGTGGTGGCCGACACGGCCGCGATGATCACCGCCATCATGGCCAGGACCGCCTGGGTCGCGACGCCGATCGGCACCCCGAAGATCACGTTCAGACCGACGTTGAGGAACACCACCCCGATGCCGAGGCTGGTGGCCACGCCGAAGATCGTGCCGAGGACCGCGGCGGTGTCGACCGCATGACCCAGCGTCCCGTCGACCCGCCGGCCGAAGACCGGGTAGAGCGCGGACCGGACGGCGAGCGGCCGATTCAGCCGGTACGAGAAGTAGGCCAGCGCGATGCCCATCAGGGCGTACATGCTCCAGCCGGTCACCCCGTAGTGGAAAAGCGTCCAGACCGTGGCGTCCCGGGCCGCCTCGACGGTGGCACCGTCTCCCACCGGCGGGGTCAGGTACTGCGACACCGGTTCGACGACGGAGTAGAACATCACGTCGGTGCCGATCCCCGCGGCGAACAGCATCGCCGCCCAGGACCAGGTGCTGAACTCGGGGCGGGAGTGGTCGGGACCGAGCCGGATGCGCCCGTAGCGCGATACCGCGAGGAAGATCACGAAGCCGACGATGACCGTCGCCAGCAGGATGTAGAACCAGCCGAAGCCGACCGTGATCGCACCGACCGCGGCCCCGATCACGGCCTCGGCGTTGGTCGGCGCGACGATCGCCCAGAGCGTGACCACACCGATCCCGATCAGCGAGGCGATGAAGACCGGCCACTTGACCTCGGGGGGCGGGGTCGACGGGGGCTCGGTCCGGTCGGCCGGCGAGGGGGCCTGCTGCTGCGTGGTCACTCCGGGCTCCTCGAGGTGTCGGCGGTGCTCGTCGTGGTGTGGGCGGCGCGCCGGGCGCCGGCGGCGCTCGGCGGGTCGGCCAGGGTGTCCCAGGAGTCGTTGCGGGGATCACCCGGCGGGTGGAGAGGCTGTCCACTCCCGTGCCGGTACCACGGCACGGTCAACGGGGGCAGCGGCGTGGCGTCGGTGATCAGGTCGGCCGCCTTCTCCGCGACCATCATCACCGGGGCGTAGATGTTGCCGTTGGTCACGTACGGGAACACCGAGGCGTCGACCACCCGGAGGCCGTCGGTGCCGTGCACCCGCATGCTGGCCGGGTCGACGACGGAGGTGTCGTCGGTGCCCATCTTCGCCGTGCACGACGGGTGCAGCGCGGTCTCGGCGTCGCGTCGGACCCAGTCCAGAATCTCCTCGTCACCGGCGATCTCGGAGCCGGGTGAGATCTCGCCGCCGCTGAAGGCCGCGAACGCCGGTTGAGCCAGGATGCCGCGCGCCGCGCGGATCATCTCCACCCACTCCTTGCGGTCGGTCTCGGTGGACAGGTAGTTGAACTGGATGGCCGGGTGCCGGAGCGGATCGGTGCTGGTGATCCGCACCTGGCCGCGGGTGTCGGCGTACATGGGTCCGATGTGGACCTGGTAGCCGTGCACCCCATAGTCGGACTCTGCCGGCTTGCTGCCGTCGTAGCGGATGGCGATCGGCAGGAAGTGGAACATCAGGTTGGGCCAGCCGACGTCGTCGTTGCTGCGGATGAACCCGCCGGCCTCGAAATGGTTGGAGGCGCCGACCCCTCGGCGCAGGAACAGCCACTCGGCACCGATCCGCGGCTTGTGCCGGTGGGCGAGCCAGGGGGCGATCGAGACAGGTTGGGTGCTGGCGTGCTGGATGTAGACCTCGAGATGGTCCTGCAGGTTGGCCCCCACCCCGGGCAGCTCGACGCGGGGAGCCACCCCCACCGAAGCCAGGTGGGCGGGGTCGCCGATCCCGGCCAGCTGCAGCAGCTGCGGACTGTTGAAGGCGCCGCCGGACAGGATCACCTCACCGGCGGTGACAAAGCGGTGCAACCGGCCGGCGCGGACGTAGTCGACGCCGACGCAGCGGCTGCCCGCCATTCGCAGGCCGGTGACCTGCGCCAGGGTGTGCACGTCGAGGTTCCTGCGGTGCATCACCGGATGCAGGTAGGCCCGGGAGGCGGACAGCCGCCGCCCGCGGTGGACGTTGCGGTCGAACTTGGCGAAGCCTTCCTGGCGATAGCCGTTGACGTCGTCGGTGAGCGGGTAGCCGGCCTGCTGGACCGCCTCGAAGAACGCACCGAACAGCGGCGAGGTGGCCGGTCCGCGCTCCAGCACCAGGGGACCGGAGCCCCCTCGCCACGCGTCCGCGCCGGCCAGGCAGGTCTCCATCCGCTTGAAGTAGGGCAGACAGTGTGCGTAGTCCCAGTCCTGCAGACCGTCGTCGGCGGCCCACCGCTGGTAGTCCATCGGGTTGCCGCGCTGGAAGATCATCCCGTTGATCGAGCTGGACCCACCCAGGATCTTGCCGCGGGCGTGGTAGATCTGCCGGCCGTTCATGTGCGGCTCGGGTTCGGAGGTGTAGCGCCAGTCGTAGAAGCGGCTGCCGATCGGGTACGGCAACGCTGCCGGCATGTTGATGAAGGGGTCGAGCAGGCTGTCGTTGCGACCGGCCTCCAGGACCAGCACGGTGCTGGTCGGATCGGCGGACAGCCGGTTGGCCAGGGCGGAGCCGGCCGAGCCGCCACCCACGATCACGTAGTCGTACGACCTGGTCTGGACCACTGCTGCACTCCTTCGATGGGACCGCCGTCACCCGCCGGTGCGGTTGCTGAACCACCCGGCCGGCGCCGGCCGGGTGTTGTGCCAGATGTGCTTCGTCTCGCGGTACTCGTGGAGTCCCATCAGCCCGAGCTCGCGTCCGTTGCCGGACTGCTTGAAGCCGCCCCACTCCGCGCCGGGCACGTACGGGTGGTAGTCGTTGATCCAGACGGTGCCGTGCCGCAGCCGGCCGGCGACGCGCTCGGCGCGGCCCGCATGATCACTCCACACCGCTCCGGCGAGACCGAAGATCGTGCCGTTGGCCAGCCTGACGGCGGCGTCCTCCGCCTCGTCCCGGGTCGCTCCCGAGAAGGTCTCCACGGTCAGCACCGGGCCGAACGACTCCTCTCGGACACACCGCATCGCGGCCGTGCAGTCGTCGAGGATCGTCGGCCGGTAGTAGAAGCCGGCGCTCAGCTCGGGGTCGTCCGGACGTCGTCCACCGCAACGCAGCGTCGCACCGTCGGCCAGCGCGTCGGCCACGTACGCCTCGACCTTGTCCCGGTGCTCGCCGCTGATCAACGGGCCCGTCTCCGCCTCGGGGTCGAACGGGCCACCCAGCCGGATCTGCTCGGCCCGCACGACCAGCGCATCGACGACCTCGTCGTGGATGCTCTCCTCCACCAGCAGCCTGGCGCCGGCGGAGCAAACCTGACCCGAGTCGAGGAACACCGCCGTCAGCGCGTTGTCGATCGCGGCCGGCAGATCGGCGTCGGCGAACAGCACGTTGGGGTTCTTGCCGCCGAGCTCGAGGGCGACCCGCTTCACCGTCGGGGCCGCTGCCGCCATGATCGCGCGACCCGTCTGCAGGCCGCCGGTGAAGGAGACCAGATCCACGGCCGGGTCCTCGGTGAGGGGTGCGCCGACGACTGCCCCAGCCCCGAGCACCAGGTTGGCCGCGCCGGGGGGCAGGCCCTCGGCGGTGAGCGCCTCCATCAGCCAGATGGCGGTGCTGGGGGTCAGCTCGCTCGGCTTCAGCACCAGCGTGTTGCCGGCGACCAGGGCCGGAGCGACCTTCCAGGCGGTCTGAAGCAACGGGTAGTTCCACGGCGTGATGAGGGCACACACGCCGACCGGCTCGTGCACGATCCGGCTGGAGACGGCGGCATTGCCGGTGTCGACCACGCGGCCGGCGTCGGCCGTGGCGAGGTCGGCGAAGTGCTCGAAGACCGCTGTCACGTCGTCGACGTCGATCTGGGACTCGACGAAGCGCTTGCCGGTGTCCAGCGACTCGAGCCGGGCGACGACGTCTCGCTCCGCCTGCAACCGGGCGGCGAGGTGCCGCAGCAGGGCAGCCCGTTCCGTCGCCGGGGTGCGCGGCCACGGGCCCTCGTCGAAGGCCCGTCGAGCGGCGGCGATCGCAGCCCGGGCGTCGTCGGCCGTCGCCTCCGCGACCACCCGGACCGGGGTGCCGTCCGCCGGGCAGGTGATCGTTCTCGTCCCGCCGTCGGAGCTGTCGGTCCAGACGCCGTCCACGTACAAGGTGCTCATCGCTCTCATCTCTGTCGATGGTCCGCCGTGCTCCGAGCTCGTGAGGCTCGTCAGGATGTCATGCCCCCAACCGTTCGTAAACACTGGTGCTCGGTCCTGATCACCATGTCCCCCTCATGATCATCATCGTGGGCCTGTCTCCCCGGCGAGGGTCATCATGATCACGACGACGGCGTGCGTGCTCCGGACACCCGAAGAACCGCCGCTGGTGACAGCCGAGCCCGCATGCGAAGCCGGGGGCAGCCCGTCGATCAGTACGTCCGGTCGCGATGATCACCGACCGAGCGGCCTGGACGGACCAGGACGATGGGGGGCAGGTGAGCCATCTCCTCGTCAGCGTGGCACGACCGCCCGCCACCCCTCGTCGTCGGAGATCACGAGACCGACGTCCTCCAGGGCGCTGAGCTGGGCCAGCGCTGTCGGCACCGACACACCAGCCGCCAGGGCGATCTCTCCCGCGCCGACCCGTCGCCGGGCCGGCACGGCCTCGTACACCGAAAGCCGCACCGGATCGAGAGCGTCGGTCTCGCGAACCGGACCGTGCGGGATCGGCAAGGTCGCCTGGCCGGACTCCGAGACGAGCTCGAGGATCTCTGCGGTGTTGCTGACCAGCACGGCCTGGCCGTTCCTGATCATCAGGTGCGGTGCCGCCGACATCGCCGATTCGACCGACCCCGGCACCGCCATCAGCACCCGCCCGCAGCCCAACGCCCAGCTGGCCGTGTTGCGGGCACCTGAGCGAAGGGCAGCCTCCACCACGACCGTGCCGATGCTCACGCCCGCGATCAGGCGATTTCTGGCCAGGAAGCGCATCCGGCTCGGGTGTGTGCCCGGGGCGAGCTCGGACACGATCAACCCGTGGTCGGCCACCCAGTCGAAGAGCTTGCGGTTGCCTTGCGGGTAGGCGACGTCAACCCCGTTCGCGACCACGGCGATCGTTGGTCCCGCTGCGGCAAGCGCCCCCTGATGGGCCGCGGTGTCGATGCCGTAGGCGCCGCCGGACACGGTCGTGAAGCCGGCTTCGGCCAGCTCTGCTCCGAGATCGGTCGCGATGGTCGTGCCGTACGGCGTCGCCGTCCTCGACCCGACGAGCGCCACCGACCGTTCCGCCAGCTGGGCCAGGTGCCCCGGCCCGCGCAGCCAGAGACCGAACGGCACCCCGCCCCGGCGCTGCACCTCGTCGCAGTAGCGCAGATCCCCCAGCCGGTCCGGCCACTCCTCATCCCCGGGCACGACGAACCTGGCCCTGCTCCGCTCGGCCCTGGCCAGCACCCGATCGAGATCGAGCTGCGCCGCTCGCTCGGCCAGTCCCTCCCCGAACCGTCCGTCCGTCACCTGCTGCCAGGCGACAGCCGCCCCGGAGATGGCGGTCACCTCGGCCACCGCCGGCTCGCCACCCTCGATCACACAGCTCAGTGCGAGGCGGACGGCGCGGTCCGCCGGAAGCGGCACGGCCAGGGACGGCACCGGAACCCGAGTCGCGGGTGGATCGACGGCCGCGCCGGAGGCCTGCCTGCTCGACGCGGTCATGACACCTCCCGGACGGACGTTCTCGCACCCAGCCGACCGCCCTGGCGCATCGCCAGGGCGATGCCGATCTCGTCCACCCCGGGCTTCTCCTTGCCGGCCAGGTCCGCGATCGTCCAGCTGACCCGCCAGGCCTTGTCAATCCCCCGCGGCGTCAGGAGTCCTCGCTCGGCGGCACGGTCCAGGAGGTGCAGACCGTCCGGCAGCGGCAGGTGATGACGAAGGTAGGCCCCCGTCACCTCGCTGTTGGCGTGCCAGCCGGTCCCGATCAGCCGCCGCTCCTGGCGCTCACGCGCCTCCCCCACCCGCAAGGCCACAGACGCGCTGGGCTCTCCTTGGGCGAGCGTGGCCCTCAGCTGATGGCGTCGCAACGGTCGGAAGTGCTGGGTGATGTCCACCCGGTCGCGGATCGGCGCCGAGAGCTTCGCCGTGTAGCGCCGGACCGCCATCGGTGGGCACAGACACGACGCTCCTACCGTCCCGGACTGCCCGCAGGGGCAGGGATTGGCGGCCAGCACGAGCTGGAAGCGGGCCGGATAGCGGGTGAGTCCGTGACTGCGGTTGAGATTGATCATTCCCGACTCCAGCGGCACCCGCAGCGCCTCCAGGACCTTCACGGAGAACTCCGGTGCCTCATCCAGGAACAGCACCCCGCGGTGGGCGCAGGAGACGGCGCCGGGCCGCGCCAGGCCGGGTCCGCCACCGACGATGCTCGCCATCGAGGCCGAGTGATGCGGCTCTGCGTACGGCGGACGCTTGACGAGTCCCTCCGACAGGTCGAATCCGGCCAGCGAGTGCACCGCCGAGACCTCGAGCGCCTCGCCGATGGTGAGGTCCGGCAGCAGTCCGGGCAGGCGCGCCGCGAGCATCGTCTTGCCGACGCCCGGTGGGCCGGTGAACAGCAGGTGGTGCCGTCCCGCGGCCGCCACCTCGATCGCCCACTTGGCCTCGAGCTGACCGGCCACGTCGGCGAGGTCCAGTGCCATGTCTGTCCCGACCCGGTGGGTGGTGGGCGCGAGGTCGACCGGCTCGGCGTCGGGCACCGGCTCGTGTCGGAGCACGGCGATCAGCTGACCCAGTGACGCGACCCCGAGCACCTCGATCCCGTCGACGAGCTGTGCTTCCCCGGCTTGCCGATACGGCACGATCACGCGACGGAACCCGGCTTGCTCGGCCGCGAGGGTCGCCGGCAGGACGCCGCGCACGGGCCGCACGCGGCCGTCCAGACCGAGCTCACCCAGCAGCACGGTGTCCCCGAGCTCGACGGCCTTCACCACGTCGGCTGCCGCCAGCACCGCCGCCACGATGGCGAGGTCGTAACCGCTTCCCTGCTTGGGCAGGGTCGCCGGCGAGAGGTTGATGGTCAGCAACGTGTTCGGCCAGCTCTGCTGGCTGCTGTGGACCGCCGCCTTGCACCGATCCCGAGCCTCATAGAGCGAGGTGTCCGGCAGTCCGACCAGGATCGTCCGCGGCAGCCCGGGACCGGTGTGGGCTTCCACCTCCACGATCCGCCCATCGAGCCCGACCAGGGCCACCGCGTACGCACACGCGAGACTCACTGGTCCCCGATTCCCGTGATGTGCACGAGGACCGGCTGCTGGTCACGCTGCAGCAGCACCCCGATGGCGTCCAGCCGCATCCCGTCGACCTGCAGGCTGTGCTGGTTCATCCACTCGGCGGCAAGCCGGCGAAGCCGTCGCACCTTGGCGTACGTGATGGACTCCAACGGGTCGCCGTAGTTGCGACCGGTGCGGCACTTGACCTCGCAGAACACCGCCGTCCGCCGACCATCGCTGCGGTCCAGGGCGACCACGTCGAGCTCCCCCCAGCGGCATGACCAGTTGCGGTCGAGGATCTCCAGGCCCTGTTGTTCCAGCTCGAGCGCAGCCAGGGTCTCCCCCATCGCCCCGACTTCGTTGCGCGTCCGTCGCACCATCTCGTCGACCTCCATCTCTCCTCTCCACACTGGGGACGTCGGACGAAAATGACCGGGGCGATCCGGAATCTGTGGATGACGGAACCGGGACGCGAGATCTGTGGACAACTCCAGCGGGTCAGCAGCCGGTAGGTGTGCGCCGAGCCACGAGCGGCCGACCACGGGGCAGTCGGCGCCGGGCGTGGCCCGGACTCCGGGCCAGGCGAGTCAGGCCGGTTTGGGCACCTCGAGATCGCTGTGCGCGATCTCTTCGATGGAGACGTCGCGGAAGGTGAGGACCTTGGCGCTCTTCACGAACCGCGCCGGGCGATACATGTCCCACACCCAGGCGTCGGCCATCGAGACCTCGTAGTAGACGTCGCCGCCCTCGGAACGGACCTTCAGGTCCACCGCGTTGCACAGGTAGAAGCGTCGTTCGGTCTCCACGGCGTAGGTGAAGATCCCGACCACGTCCTTGTACTCGCGGTAGAGCTGCAGCTCCAGCTCGCTCTCGTACTGCTCGAGGTCTTCCGCGCTCACACCTGTCCCTGCACTTTCCTCATGACGTCTCGACTCTAGCGCCGCGGCCCTCGACACTAGCCGTCCGGGA
>DATDBH010000084.1:0-21468 GCA_036524985.1 Microlunatus sp.
CCGCGCTCGATCCCCGCGGTGGCGATCGGGTCGCGCAGCAGGTCGCCGAAGGCCGTCCACCAGTGCGTCAGCAACCACGGATGCAGCCAGGACAGCTGCTCGATCGTGTCGCAGATGATCATCATCAGGTTGACCAGCACCACCGCGACCGTCGCGCCGATCGGCTGCTCGGTGAGTGTGGACACGAAGAGACCGATCGCGCCCAGGGCACTCAGCCCGCAGCCCACGTACGCGACGCTGAGCAGCAGCCGCCAGACCGCGTCGGCGAAGGACGCCGTGCTGCCGGAGAGCAGCACCATCTCCCCGCCACCGAACAGGGCCAGCCCGATCACGCTGCCGACCAGAGCCACCAGGGCGGCAGCGGCGAAGGAGAAGATCGCGATCGCCGCGTACTTGACCACCAGCAGCCGAGTCCGGCCGGCCGGAACTGTCAACAGGTAGCGCAACGTGCCGATGTTGGCCTCGCCGGCCACCGAGTCGCCGGCGATGGTCGCCACCGCCAGCGGCAGGAACAGCGGGAGCTCCAGAGTCAGGGCGGCGAAGGCCACGAACAGGCCGTTGCCGACGATCGCGTCGATGAAGTCGGGGCCACCGCCGCCACCGCCCGCGGTCTTCACCGCGACCGCCAGGATGATCGGCACGACCGCCAGCACCCCCAGGCCGGCGATGTTGCGTCGGCGTCGGAAGATCAGGCCGAGCTCGGAGCCCAGAAACCGGGCGGGTAGCCAGCGGGCCGTCGTCGACGGCGGACCGTGCAGCACGTCGGACTCAGCCACTGACCTCGAACCCTTCCCCGGTGAGGGCCACGAATATGTCCTCGAGGCTGGCCGACACGACGTCGAAACCGAGCACCGGGACCCCGGCCGCGACCAGCGCGGGCACCACCCGGGCCAGCTCGACCTCTCCGAGGGGCGCGGTCACGGTGGCCGTGTCGCTCCGACTCTCCTGGGTCGCCCCCTCCGCGAGCCCGAGCGTGAGCAGAGCCGTCCGGGCGTCGTCGGCCGCGGCCCGGGTGGTCCGCACCCGTACGGACACCGCGGTGCCGGCGGAGAGGGCGGC
Source organism: Microlunatus sp. (assembly GCA_036524985.1). Classification (GTDB taxonomy): domain Bacteria; phylum Actinomycetota; class Actinomycetes; order Propionibacteriales; family Propionibacteriaceae; genus Microlunatus. The sequence continues at coordinate 1,060 of DATDBH010000084.1, forward strand.
CAGCGTCTGCTGCGCCACCAACCGCCCCTCGTACATCACGCCGACGTGCGAGCACATCTGCTCGACCTCGCTCAGCAGGTGGCTGGACACGAGCACGGTGGTGCCGTCGGCGGCGAGCTGGGAGACCAGGTGGCGTACCTCGCGGGTGCCCTGCGGGTCGAGTCCGTTGGTCGGTTCATCGAGCACCAGGAGGTCGCGCGGCATCAGCACAGCGCTGGCGATGGCGAGACGCTGCCGCATGCCCAGCGAGTAGGCGCGGTAGCGCTTCCGGGCCGCAGGCAGCAGACCGACCCGGTCCAGCGCGGCATCCACGCGGTGGTGGCTGCTGCGCGCGTCGGCGTACGGGTCGGCGGCCTCCAGTCGCCGCAGATTCGCCCGACCGGACAGGTAGGGGTGGAAGGCCGGCCCTTCGACCAGCGCGCCGACCCGGTGGAGCACGGAGACATCGCCGGCACGTCCGGCACCGGCCATCCGCGACCCCAGCACCTCGACCTCGCCGGAGGTCGGGCCGATCAGCCCCAGCAGCATCCGGATGGTGGTCGTCTTGCCGGATCCGTTGGGGCCCAGGAAGCCGTAGACCGACCCGGCAGGGACCGTGAGATCGACCGCATCGACGGCGATCTGCTGGCCGAAGCGTTTGGTCAGCTGACGGGTCCGGACCGGCTCCGAGGGCTCAGCCTCGGTGGCGGGGCGAGCCGCCACCGAGGCTGACGCGTCGGACCGGGTCACCCGAGGGCGTCGTAGAGGAGCTCTGGCCCGACGGCGCCGGCCGCGACCCGACCGTCATCGGTGATCACCACGGAGAAGGCGGTGCCGGCCAGCAGCCGACCCGATCCCCAGTTTCCGGACACCGTGGGCAGCTGGGCCAGGTACGCCTGGAGGTCAGGGCCCTCGCCGCGCTCACCCCGCTGCTCGTCGGTCCCGGCGCCCGGTCGATCGCCCGTCGGCAGCGTGCCGACCACGACGGTGGTCCAGCCTTCGCCGACGACCTTCGGCTTGTCGGCGTCAGCTCCGTCCTTGTCGGCCTTGGCCTTGTCGGCGTGATCCTCGGGCGTGATCTCGGTGACCTCGGACCCCTTCGGCGGGGTGAAGGCGAAGACGGAGTCGGCCGGGGTGGCGAAGTCGACCTCGGTGAAGCCGATCGAGGCGACCGGTTCGGCGCGGTCACCCGCGAACACCTGCACCCGCAGGGCCACGTGCTCGGTGCCGTCGACGGCGATCCGGACGCTGCTGAGCAGCGAACCGGTCTGCCTGGGGGTCAGCACGATCTCGTACGCGGGCCGCCCTGCCACGGTGGTGTCCGTGGCGACCGTGACGTCGGTGGTCGGTCCGACAGCGGCCAGGAAACGCGCCGCAGCCTCCTGCGGGGTCTTGGGCGCATCGGCCGGGGCCTGGCGGTCCTCCGCCGGATTCGAGGCCTCGTCGACTCCTACATGGGTCACCCTGTTGTCGCTGCTGGACCAGGTCCACACGTCGGAGCCGTTGCGGATGACCGAGCTCTCCGACAGGTCGCCCAGCAGCGCGACCTTCGACTTGTCGGCACCGGCGTACGCGACCCGCAGGGTGTGCGTGCCGGAGATCAGGGAGGAGAAGTCACCACCCTGCTCGCTCATACCGGGCAGCGCCGGGATGCCGAGATCGGCCGACTGCTGCACGGTGCCGGAGAAGCCGTCCGGCTTCGCCTGCAGCAGGTCGACGAGCAGCTGCTCGGCGCTGCGCGGCGGCAGCTTCTCGTCGGCGGAGGCGTTGCCGGCCACGAGAGTGGTCGCGGCGATGGCGATGATGGCGGCGAAGGGAACGAGCCAACGCAGCCACGGGCGGGTGGGCATGGAGCCATTCTGACGCGCAACCGCTGAGAAACGGAGGGAAAGCGCCTCACCAGTTGTGATCGGGACGACATCGGGTGTTTCAGTCTCGTCACGGTATTAGCGCTGGCACTCGTGCCCTCTTGTGTGCCAGCGATCCGATGTGGAGCATGTGGTAACCCGGTATTGCCCCGGGGCCTGCTGGTGGGATGAGTGGGGAGGTCATCATGGATTGTTTCCGGTCATCGATCGAGGTGGCGCCGCTGCAGTCGAAGGGCGCCCTCTACGGGTTCCTGCTGATCGGGCGCTGGCCCCAGGACACGGTGGAGTGGGCGAAGTTCCTCGTCCTCGCCGTCCGGATGGCGGCGGTGCCCGGACTGCTGCCGATCAGCACGGTCTTCCGGGTCCGCGAGGAGGTTCCGGATCGGCCGCAGGCCGGGGCCGTGGGTCTGGTCGTCGCGGAAGGCTCGCTGCTGGGCGACCACCCGCTGACCCCTGGGCAGTTCGCGCACCCGCAGCCGCCGGGCCTGGTGGTCCTGCACCCGCCGTCGAGCACGTTCTCCTCCGTGCCCGACTACGAGGTGGCCTCCGGTTGCGTGTTCCTGCCCGGGCTGCCGCACCTGGGTCTGGAGCACCGGGCGGCCTGGGTGGAGGCCGACGTCGACGGCAACGTCACCCAGCTGGTGAACAAGGTCGGGGTCGACCCGCAGGGCAACGTGGACACCGCGGCGCTGGCCCTGCTGCTGGCCGCCTGACCGAGCTGATCAGCAGGTTCGGACGGGCCGGCCGCGACCGCGACCGCGAAAACACGATGATCGGCCACGGGCTCCCCGGCTAGAGTTCTCGCCCATGGGGCACGTGGATCTGAGTGGTGTCTCCTATGCGCTCCCCGACGGCCGGATGCTGCTCGACGACATCTCCTTCCGGGTGGGCGACGGCGCGGTGGTGGCGCTGGTCGGGCCCAATGGCGCCGGCAAGACCACCTTGCTGAAGATCATCGCGGGCGACCTGGAGCCCAGCGACGGAACGATCTCCCGCAGCGGCGGACTGGGTGTGATGCGCCAGTTCATCGGCAGCATCCGCGACACCACCACCGTGCGCGATCTGCTGTTCTCCCTCAGTCCGTCCAGGCTCCGGGACGCGGTGACCGCGGTCGACCGACTCGAGCTGGAGCTGATGAGCGATGACACCGAGCCGATCCAGCTGGCGTACGCGCAGGCGTTGGCCGACTACGCCGACGCCGGGGGCTATCTCGCCGAGGTGACCTTCGACACGTGCTGCGTGGCGGCGCTCGGGGTCGGCTTCGAGCGGGTGAAGTGGCGAGAGCTGTCGACGCTGTCGGGCGGGGAGCAGAAGCGGCTCGCACTGGAGGCGCTGCTGCGCGGACCCGACGAGGTGCTGCTGCTCGACGAGCCCGACAACTACCTGGACGTCCCGGGCAAGCGGTGGCTGGAGGAGCAGCTGCGGAGCACGCCGAAGACGGTGCTGCTGGTCAGCCACGACCGCGAGCTGCTGGCCGAGGCCGCAACGAGGATCGCCGCGCTGGAGCTGGGCGCCGTGGGAAACACGCTCTGGGTGCACGGCGGGGGGTACGCGACGTTCGGCGCGGCTCGGGAAGACCGCTTCGCCCGCTTCGCCGAGCTGCGTCGTCGCTGGGATGAGAAGCACGTGCAGCTGAAGACCCTGGTCCAGACCCTCAAGATCAAAGCCGCCTACAACGACGGGATGGCAGGTCGCTACCAAGCGGCCTGCACCCGGCTGGCCAAGTTCGAGGAGGCCGGGCCCCCGCAGGAGGTGCCGCGGGAGCAGCAGGTGTCCATGCGTCTGCGCGGCGGGCGTACGGGCAAGCGCGCGATCGTGGTGACCGACCTGGAGCTGACCGGGCTGATGAAGCCGTTCGACGCGGAGATCTGGTTCGGTGACCGGGTGGCGGTGCTCGGCTCCAACGGCTCCGGCAAGTCCCACTTCCTGCGGCTGCTGGCCCGCGGCGGCTCAGACCCCGATGTCGAGCACCGGCCGGTCGAGTCCCTGGACGTCCCGCCGGTCGCCCACACGGGATCGGCCAAGCTCGGTGCGCGCGTACGACCGGGGTGGTTCGCCCAGACCCACCACCACCCGGAGCTGATGGGCCGGACCCTGCTGGAGATCCTGCACCGCGGCGACGCCCACCGGGACGGCATGGGTCAGGAGCAGGCTGCTCGTCGGCTGGACCGCTACGAGCTGGCGCACGCGGCCGAGCAGCGGTTCGAGCAGCTGTCCGGCGGTCAGCAGGCGCGGATGCAGATCCTGCTCCTGGAGCTCTCCGGGGCCACGCTGCTGCTGCTCGACGAGCCGACCGACAACCTCGACATCTCCTCCGCGGAGGCCCTGGAGCACGGCCTGTCGCTGTTCGAGGGCACGGTCGTCGCGGTCACCCACGACCGCTGGTTCGCCCGCTCGTTCGACCGGTTCCTGGTCTTCGGGTCCGACGGTGGGGTGTACGAGGCTGACGAGCCGGTCTGGGACGAGGGCCGGGTACAGCGCGCGCGCTGACCGGGACCGGACGTGCCGGGACAGGACGTGTCGGGACCGGGCGTGTCGGGACCGGGCGTGTCGGGACCGGCGGGGGGCTGGCGGGAGAAGAGTCAGGCGATCCGGAGGGCGCTGCGCAGGCTGTCGGTGACGACCTTGGTACCGAGCACCGGCAGCAGGGCGCCGATCAGCCGCCCCTTGAGGTTCTTGCCGTGCCGCTCGAGCCGAACCCCGACCAGGGTGCCGTCCGGCACCGGGGTCAGCCGGTAGTCCCAGCGGCTGCCCTCGGCCCAGACGTTGGAGTCGGTGGTGAGTGCCGTGATCGTGCCCGTACCCGCATCCCAGTCGTACGTCACCCGCTCCCAGGTGGTGTCGTTGCCCTCGGTCACGTCGGCGTGCCCCTCGCCGGACTCGTGCACCACCAGCCGGGACAGGTCCACCCCGGGCCATGCCTCGGCCCGGCGGTCGCTGAAGTCGGTGATCACCCGCAGCACCTCCTCGGGTGGCAGGGGAGAGCGAACCTCGACGCTGACGACGGGCATGGGCGTGGCCTCTCGGAGGACGGCGGACGGCACCTCGTGCGTACGGCCTCGCTCGCCGGTCTGATGTCATACGGACTCGCGGTCGTGCGTACGGGCCCGCACTTCAGCGTGCCGGCTCGCGAGCGCACGCGATACCGCGAAGCGTAGATCCGTGGAGCCCAGAGCGCGACGGCAGGCGCCATCTCAGGCCTGAACTTTCCGTCAACTGACGGAAAGTTCAGCCGGCGGACCTGCTGAGAGCACGGAATGCCGTCGACTGACGGAATGTTCGATGCCCGACCCCGACCCATGCCCGACCCCGACCCATGCCCGACCCAGGCACCAGGCACCAGGCACCAGGCACCATGCCTCGACCACCGAGACCCCGAACCGGCTCGCGACACCCGAACGCACCGCAGCCGCCCGGCCCCGAGGGGACGGGCGGCTGCGGCGTACGCGCTGGTGCGGGTGCTGGCTCAGCGGCGGTGCATGGGCACGAAGTCGCGGTTACGCGCCCCCGTGTAGATCTGCTTCGGTCGGGCGATCTTCTGCTCCTTGTCCTGCACCAGCTCCGACCACTGGGCCAACCAGCCCGGCGTGCGGCCGATGGCGAACAGCACGGTGAACATCTCGGGCGGGAACTCCAGGGCCTCGTAGATCAGGCCGGAGTAGAAGTCGACGTTCGGGTAGAGCTTGCGCTTGATGAAGTACTCGTCCTCGAGCGCGATCTTCTCCAGCTCCTTGGCGATGCTCAGCAACGGGTTGACCCCGGTCACCTCGAACACGTCGTCACAGGCCTTCTTGATGATGGTGGCGCGCGGGTCGAAGTTCTTGTAGACCCGGTGGCCGAAGCCCATCAGCTTCTCCTTGCCCTCCTTCACCCCGGCCATGAAGCCCGGGATGTTGTCGACGGTGCCGATCCGCCGCAGCATCTTCAGCACCGCCTCGTTGGCGCCGCCGTGCAGCGGGCCGTAGAGGGCGCCCACGCCGGCGGCGACTGCCGAGTAGGGATCGACCTGGGAGGAGCCGACCGAGCGCACCGCGTTGGTCGAGCAGTTCTGCTCGTGGTCGGCGTGCAGGATGAAGAGCACCTCGAGCGCCTTCACCAGCCGCGGATCGGCCTGGTACGTCGGCTCGCTCATCTTGAACAGCATGGCCAAGAAGTTGGCGGAGTAGGACAGTCGGTTGTCCGGGTAGACGTAGGGCTTGCCCTGCTGCTGCCGGTAGACGAACGCGCCCAGGGTGGGCATCTTCGCTATCAGCCGGGTGATCTGGGCCTGTCGGACGTCCGGGTCGGCGATGGTGCCGGCATCGGGGTAGAAGGTCGACAGGGCACTCACCGAGGCCATCAACATGCCCATCGGGTGCGCGTCGTAGCGGAAGCCCTCGATGAACTGCTTGCAGTTCTCGTGCAAGAAGGTGTGGTAGGTGACGTCGTGCACCCACTGATCCAGCTGAGGCTGGGTGGGGAGCTCGCCGTGCAGGAGCAGGTAGGACACCTCGAGGAAGGTGGAGTGCTCGGCCAGCTGGTCGATCGGGTAACCCCGGTATTCCAGGATCCCCTTGTCACCGTCGATGTAGGTGATGGCGCTGCGACACGATGCCGTGTTCACGAAGCCGGGGTCATAGGTGGCGATGCCGGGATCCTCGTCGCCGGCGGTGATCTGCTTCAGATCGGCGGCGCGAATGGTCCCGTCGGTGATCGCGAGCTCGTAGTCGCGGCCGGTCCGGTTATCGCGGATGCTGAGCGTATCCGTCATAGCCGTAACCTACGCGGGCCCAAGTTCCCACTGCCAGTGGGGAGCAGGTGACCCCGCACACACGGCCGTCTGCTTCGGACCCCGGAGATACGCTGACGAGACGTCCTCCGAGGCTCTCCCGCCGGCGTTTTGACCCAGCCGATACGGGCGAGTAATCTTGGTCGCTGTTGTGCCTACGCATGCCCGCGGTCGATGCCGTACGGGTTCGGGCGCGCATCAGATTTCGCACATCTCATGGAAGCTGGTCAACGACCGTGTCTACGTACAGCCCCAAGCCGGGTGACCTCACCCGTGACTGGATCGTCATCGACGCCGACGACATCGTCCTCGGTCGTCTGGCGGTCACCGCGGCGACGCTGCTGCGTGGCAAGCACAAGCCGACCTACGCGCCGCACATGGACGGCGGCGACTTCGTGGTCATCGTCAACGCCTCCAAGATCTCCCTCTCGGGGAACAAGCGGAGCGACAAGCTCGCCTACCGCCACTCCGGTCGGCCGGGCGGTCTGAAGTCGGTCAGCTACGGGGATCTCCTCGACTCCGACCCGCGCAAGGCGGTCGAGCTCGCGGTGTGGGGGATGCTGCCGAAGAACAAGCTGAGCCGGAAGCTCATCAAGAAGCTGAAGGTGTACTCGGGCCCGGAGCACCCGCACAGTGCCCAGCAGCCGAAGCCGTACGCCATCACCCAGATCGCCCAGTAGCTCGTCCGGGCAGAATCGTTCGTTGACCCCGATCGCCAGATCTACCTCCATTGACTCAGCAAGGAATCGCATCAGTGTCTGACACCGTTACCGAGATCGTCGAGGACGAGGTCGTCCCCTTCACCGAGGGCGACCAGGAGATCGCCTACCGGTCCGAGGCCGTCGCCCAGCAGGGACCCGGCGCCACCGGTCGTCCCGCCGTGGTCGCGCCCGCCGGTGCCACCGGTCGCCGTAAGGAGGCCGTTGCTCGCGTGCGGATCGCTCCCGGTAGCGGCCAGTGGACCATCAACGGTCGCACCCTGGACGACTACTTCCCGAACAAGGTGCACCAGCAGATCGTCTCCGAGCCCTTCTCCACCGCTGCGGTCCCCGGGTCGTACGACGTCATCGCCCGCATCCACGGCGGCGGCGTGACCGGCCAGGCCGGTGCGCTGCGCCTCGGCATCGCCCGGGCCCTGAACGCGGTCGACGCCGAGGCCAGCCGCCCCGCCCTGAAGAAGGCCGGCATGCTGACCCGCGACGCCCGGATCAAGGAGCGCAAGAAGGCCGGTCTGAAGAAGGCCCGCAAGGCTCCCCAGTACAGCAAGCGCTGATCGCGGCCGAGCTCCGATGGGTCGACTGTTCGGCACCGACGGGGTTCGGGGAGTGGCCAACGAGGCGCTGACCCCGGAGCTCGCGCTCGATCTGGCCTTGGCGGCCGCGCACGTGCTGTCCGAGGCCGGCGAGTTCACCGGCCATCGGCCCTTCGCGGTCGTGGGTCGCGATCCTCGGGCCTCGGGGGAGTTCCTCGAGGCCGCCGTGGTGGCCGGTCTGGCCAGCGCCGGTGTCGACGTGATCCGGTTGGGGGTGCTGCCCACCCCCGGTGTGGCCTTTCTGACCGCCTCCACCGGCGCCGATTTCGGCGTCATGCTCTCGGCCAGTCACAACCCGATGCCCGACAACGGCATCAAGTTCTTCGCCCGTGGTGGGACCAAGCTGGACGACGCCCTCGAGGATGCGATCGAGGGCCGGCTCGGCGAGCGCTGGTCCCGACCCACCGGAGCGGGCGTCGGCCGGATCCGCGACGACGTCGCTCTCGCTGAGGCCTACATCGCCCATCTGGTGGGCAGTCTCGACAAGCCGGTCAGCCTGGACGGCATCACCGTCGTCGTCGACTGCGCGAACGGGGCGGCCTTCCAGACCGGTCCGGCGGCGTTCGAGTCCCAGGGCGCGAGGGTGATCCGGATCCACGCGGAGCCGGACGGCACCAACATCAACCTCAACGCCGGCTCGACCCACATGGACGCTCTGCGGTCGGCGGTGCTCGAGCACGGCGCCGACCTGGGGATCGCCCTGGACGGCGACGCCGATCGCTGCCTGGCCGTCGATGCGACCGGCCGTACGGTGGACGGCGACCAGGTCCTCGCGGTGCTCGCCGGTGCGCTCAAGGAGTCGGGACAGCTCACGAACGACACCGTGGTGGCCACCGTGATGAGCAACCTCGGGTTCCTCCAGGCGATGGAGGCTGCCGGGATCACCGTGGAGCAGACCAGGGTGGGCGACCGGTACGTGCTCGAGTCCATGCACGCGAACGGGTTCTCGCTCGGAGGCGAGCAGTCGGGTCATGTCGTCCTGCTCAAGTACGCGACCACCGGTGACGGCGTGCTGACCGGTCTGCATCTGATGAGCCGGATGGCCGAGACCGGCAGGTCGTTGGCGGACCTGGCGTCGGTCATGGTGCGCCTGCCGCAGGTCCTCGTGAACGTCCCCGGAGTGGACAAGGCCCGCGCCGACAGCGACCCGGTGCTGGCCGCCGAGGTCGAGGCGGCGTCGATCGAGCTCGGCCGCACCGGGCGGGTGTTGCTGCGCCCTTCGGGCACGGAGTCCCTGGTCCGCGTGATGGTCGAGGCGGAGACGCTGGACCGGGCCGACCAGGTCGCCCAGCACCTCGCCGACGTCGTCCGCGACCGCCTCGCCCTCTGACCCGCGGAATCTCTCGCGACTCCGCTCGGGTTCGAACCCGCGCGACATGAGTGCCGGGTCCAGATCTTGGACTCCGCTCGGGTTCGAACCCGCGCGAAGTCGGGCGAGGGAGGCTCAGGTGCCGAAGAGCGCGAACAGACTGGTGCCGAAGATCAGGGCGATCACGAGGCCGATCATCCCGGCGACCACGGTCAGGATCAGACTGAACAGGGTGGCGCCGAGAGCGGCGAAGAACCCGAGCTTGATGGCTGCGGCCGCGGTGATGTCGAGGGTCTGCCCACCGGAGAACGATGTGCTCATGGCCCCGAGGGTAGGCGGTCCCGGCAGTCAGCGGGTGACGGTTCCGCGATCTGTCCGGACCCGCGTCGGGACCGGTCACCCGGGAAAGTGACCGGTCCCTGTGACGGTCATTGCGGATCCGCCGAGTCCCCCGACACGCTCGGCGATGGTGCCCTCAGATGTCACGTCCCCCGGGGTGGATGGGATGCGGCCCAGCCCCCATCGCTGAACCGCATCCCACCGTCGTGAATCCTGGCGTTGCGCAAGTGCGCCCCGCATCGCATCGGTCGGCTGCGCAACTTCTGGCCGGCCACGGGTGAGCGAACTCGATGGACAAGAGACGCCCCTCGACGGGTTGATACATCGTGTCGCCCGAGTTTCTGGGCCGGCCGCCGGGTGGCACCAATCGACAGGTCGACCGTTTCGCGCCGGAGAGTCGGATACGGCGCCCACAAGGGCCGGCGGGCCCAGTCGTCACCGGGAGTGGAGGGTCAGACCTTGCGGATCCGGACCCATTCGACCCGGTGATCGGGACCCTTGCGCAGGATGGTGGTCGCGCGGCCCCGCGTCGGCAGGATGTTGGTCGCCAGGTTCGGGCCGTTGATGGTGTCCCAGAGGGACTCGGCCCGGGCGACGGCTTCGGCGGCGCTGAGCTCGGCGAACCGGGAGAAGTACGAGCGGGGGTCTCGGAAGGCCGTCTCCCGCAGGGACAGGAACCGGGTCACGTACCAGTTGCGGACGTCGGAAGGATCGGCGTCGACGTAGACGGAGAAGTCGAAGAAGTCGCTGACCGCCAGCCCGGTGGTGCCGTCGGCCCGGACCCGGGCGGGCTGCAGCACGTTGAGCCCCTCGACGATGAGGATGTCGGGCCGCTGCACCCGCACCCGCTCGTCCGGCACGATGTCGTAGACGAGATGGCTGTAGACCGGGGCACTCACCGACTCGGCCCCGGACTTGACGTCCATCACGAAACGCAGCAGGGCGCGTCGGTCGTAGGACTCCGGGAACCCTTTGCGGTGCATCAACCCGCGCCGTTCGAGCTCGGCGTTGGGGAACAGGAAGCCGTCGGTGGTGACCAGCTCGACCCGCGGGTGCTCGGGCCAGGCGGCCAGCAGCTCACGGAGCAACCGCGCAGTGGTGGACTTGCCGACCGCCACGGAGCCGGCGACGCCGATCACGAACGGCGTGCGAGCCGCGGTCAGCTGGAGGAAGCCGTTGGTCGCGGCGTGCAGCTCGCCGGTGTAGCGGACGTAGCGGCTGAGGAGTCCCGTCAGCGGCAGGTAGACCTCGCGGACGTCGGTCAGGCTGGTGGGGTCACTGAGCCCGCGCAGCCGTTCCAGGGTGGTCGCGTCCAAGGTCATCGGGGCCGTGGCGGCCAGCTCGGCCCAGTCGGCGCGCCGCCGCTCGAGGTACGGCCCGGCGACATGCCCCAGCTGGCCTGCTGTCACGCCCGTCACACTATCTGTTCACCCATACGGAGCTGCGCTGTCGACCACGACCGGGGAGTCGTCCGCCCGCGTCGACCAGGCAGTCGAGAAACCGGATCGGCCGTCACTGAGCCCGTACAGTGTTCGCCATGTGTGGAATCGTCGGGTATGCGGGCCCGAAGTCGGCCGTGGACGTCGTGGTCGACGGACTCCGCCGGCTGGAGTACCGGGGCTACGACTCGGCGGGCGTGTGCGCCGTGGCCGACGGAGAGCTCCGTCTGGCCAAGCGCGCCGGAAAGCTCGCCAACCTGGAGAAGGAGCTGTCCGACAACCCGCTCCCGGTGACGAACCTGGCCATCGGCCACACCCGCTGGGCCACCCACGGCGGTCCGACCGACGCCAACGCCCACCCGCACGCGTCGGCCAACGGACGGGTCGCCCTCGTCCACAACGGCATCATCGAGAACTTCGCGCTGCTGCGGGCCGAGCTCGCCGAGGCCGGGATCTCCCCGATCTCCCAGACCGACACCGAGATCGCCGCCCAGCTGCTCGGCCTGGAGGTCGAGAAGGGCGCCGGTCTGACCGAGGCGCTACGAGCGGTCTGCAACCGGCTCGAGGGTGCGTTCACGCTCGTGGCGGTCGATGCCCAGCAGCCCGACACCGTGGTGGCTGCGCGCCGCAACTCCCCGCTGGTGGTCGGGGTCGGCGAGGGGGAGAACTTCCTGGCCTCCGACGTCTCGGCCTTCATCGAGCACACCCGGGAGGCGATCGAGCTCGGCCAGGACCAGGTGGTGACCATCACCCCCACCGCCGTCGACGTGATCACGTTCACCGGCGAACCCGCCGCCGTGCACCCCTTCCACGTGTCCTGGGACCTGTCGGCCGCCGAGAAGGGCGGGTTCGACTGGTTCATGCGCAAGGAGATCTACGACCAGCCGAAGGCGGTCGCCGACACGTTGCTGGGGCGCCACGACGCGGCCGGCGCCCTGCGGCTGGACGAGATCCGGATCGCCCCGGAGGAGCTCCGGGCGGTCGACAAGATCATCGTCATCGCCTGCGGTACGTCGTTCTACGCCGGCATGGTGGCGAAGTACGCGATCGAGCACTGGACCCGGATCCCCTGTGAGGTGGAGCTGGCGAGCGAGTTCCGCTACCGCGACCCCATCGTCGGACCCAGCACGCTGGTGGTCAGCATATCCCAGTCCGGCGAGACGGCCGACACGTTGATGGCCATCCGGCACGCGCGGGAGCAGAAGGCCAAGGTGCTGGCGATCTGCAACACCAACGGATCGACCATCCCGCGTGAGTCCGACGCGGTGATCTACACCCACGCCGGTCCGGAGATCGGGGTGGCCTCCACCAAGGGGTTTCTGACTCAGCTGGTCGCCTGCTATCTCCTCGGGCTCTACCTTGCTCAGGTGCGGGGGACCAAGTTCGGCGACGAGATCGCCGTGTTGATCGACGAGCTGGAGAAGATCCCGGCCGCGATCGAGCGGCAGCTGGCCGACCTGGACGGGGTGCTCCGACTGGCGGCCGACTTCGCCGACGCTCCGTCGGTGCTGTTCCTCGGCCGTCATGTGGGCTATCCGGTGGCACTGGAGGGAGCCCTGAAGCTCAAGGAGCTCGCCTACATCCACGCCGAGGGCTTCGCGGCGGGCGAGCTCAAGCACGGTCCGATCGCCTTGATCGAAGATGAGCTGCCCGTCTTCGTCGTGATGCCGCCGCAGGGCCGCGACCTGGTCCACGACAAGGTGGTCTCCAACATCCAGGAGATCCGCGCGCGGGGCGCACGGACGATCGTGCTGGCGGAGGAGGGTGATGACGTGACGCCTTACGCGGACGTGGTCATCACCTTGCCCAAGGTGCCCACCCTGCTGCAGCCGCTGGTGGCGATCGTGCCGTTGCAGGTCTTCGCCTGCGAGCTGGCCACCCGCAAGGGCCACGACGTCGACCAGCCGCGCAACCTGGCCAAGTCCGTCACGGTCGAGTGACCGACGCGTCCGTCGCCCGGGTCGTGATCGCGGGTCGACCATGATCAGCCGGTGGTGATGATCATGGTCGGCTGGATCGGTGGTCGAGCATGATCGCCGGGATCGGCATCGACGTCTGCGATGTGCGGCGGTTCGCCGAGGCGGTCGAACGCACCCCGCGGATGGTGCAGCGGCTGTTCACGCCGCTGGAGGCCGAGCGCTCGGTGGCGTCCCTGGCGGCCCGCTTCGCGGCCAAGGAGGCCTTGGCGAAGGCACTCGGTGCCCCGGCGGGCATGGCGTGGCACGATGCGGAGGTGCAGACCGACGCCGGCGGGCGACCGTTCTTCGTGATCACCGGGACGGTCGAGAACCGCGCCCGGGCCCTGGGGGTCAGGCACGTCCACCTTTCTCTGTCCCACGACGCCGGGATCGCCTCGGCGATGGTCGTCTGCGAGGGCTAGTTCGTGCGATACGCGTACACGGTCGCCCAGACCCGGGCTCTGGAGGCCTCCGCCATGGCCCTGGTCGGTGACGCGGCGTTGATGCAGCGTGCCGCCCACGGACTCGCTGTCCGAGCGACGGAGCTGCTCTCGCGTACCGGCGGCACCGTGTACGGCTCGCGCGTGGTGATCATGGTCGGTCCGGGCAACAACGGCGGCGACGCCTTGTACGCCGGCCAGCGGCTGGCCCGCCGCGGCTGCGCGGTGACCGCCGTCCGCGCCCTCGGGCGGCCGCACGAAGCGGGTCTGGCCGCTCTGCTGGCGGCCGGTGGTCGGCTGGTGGAGGGCGACACCTTCGGTGATCATGACCTGGTCGGGGTCGCTCTGATCATGGACGGACTGCTCGGCATCGGCGGCCGTCCGGGTCTTCCCGACGGGCCGGCTGCGCTCTTCGCCGCCGCCGCGGCGCGGTTGATCCCGATCATCGCGGTCGATCTGCCGTCGGGCGTGGACGCTGACACGGGGCAGGCGCCGGACGAGGCCGTCCGGGCGACCAGGACGGTCACTTTCGGCACCTACAAGCCCTGTCACCTGCTCGAGCCGGCGGCGAGCCGGACCGGGCAGATCGACCTGGTCGACATCGGGCTCGACGAGACCGGGAGCGCACCCGCCCTGGCTGCCTGGGAGCCCGCCGACGTCGCGGAGCACTGGCCGGTCCCCGGGCCGACGAGCGACAAGTACGCGCGCGGGGTGGTCGGCGTCGACACCGGTTCCGACGTGTACCCGGGGGCAGGGGTGCTGTCGACGATCGGCGCCGTCTACGGGGGCGCGGGCATGGTCCGCTACCTGGGCGCGCGGCGGTCGGCGGAGATCATCACCCGTGAGCTGCCGAACGTCGTCTTCGGCGAGGGGCGGGTGCAGTCCTGGCTGGCCGGCTCCGGCTGGGGCGACCGGTCCGACGGCGACGCGGTGATCACCCGGTTGATCGACTCCGGGGTGCCGGTGGTGATCGACGCCGACGGTCTCCGGCACCTGCCGGACCGGCTGCCCGGCACGGCCCTGCTGACCCCGCACGCCGGGGAGCTGGCCCGGCTGCTGGACTGCGAACGTGGCGACGTCACCAGCGACCCGGTGACCGCCGTCCGGGCCGGCGCCGACCGCACCGGGGCGACCGTGCTGCTCAAGGGGGCGACCCAGATGGTGGCCACGCCGGCCACCGAGACGGTCGAGGTGGCGGTGCCGGGACCGGCGTGGACCGGACAGGCCGGCTCCGGTGACGTGCTCGGCGGGTTGTGCGCCGCCGTGCTGGCGACCGGTCTCGGCGGCCGGACGGCGGCAGTGCTGGCAGCCTCGGTGCAGGCCATGGCCGCTGCCCGCTTCCCGGGTCCGCTGCCACCGCAGGTGCTGGCCCGACACTGCGCCGCGGTGATCGGGGAGTTCGGTCGGACCAGGAGCGAGGCATGAGTCCGGCCATCGACGCGCGGACCGCCTCGGCGATGATCGATCTCGACGCCCTCGTGGCCAACATCGAGACCCTGCGGCATCACGTCGCCCCGGCGGCCGTGATGGTGGTGGTGAAGGCGGACGCGTACGGGCACGGGATGATCGAGTGCGCCCGGGTGGCTCGCGAGGCGGGCGCCGAGTGGCTCGGCGTGGCCACGCCCGAGGAGGCGTTGGTGCTCCGTGCGGCGGGGGATCGCGGGCGGCTGCTGGCTTGGCTGTACGGGCCCGAGACCGATCTCGCCCCGCTGGTCGTCGCGGACGTGGACGTCTCCGCCCAGTCGCCGGAGCAGCTCGCTCGGATAGCCGCGGCGGCGAGGATCGCCGAGCGCCGGGCGCGGGTCCATCTCAAGATCGACACCGGGCTGTCCCGCAACGGCGCGACCGCAGCGGACTGGCCGGCGGTCTGCGACGCCGCCCGGCACGCCGAGCGGCTCGGGGCCCTGGAGGTCGTCGGGATCTGGTCGCACCTGGCCGCTGCCGACGAGCCGGGTGCGTCCTCGGTCCGCGATCAAGAGCAGGCGTACGTGGACGCGTACCAGGTCGCGCTCGATGCCGGACTGACCCCGCGCCTGCGTCACCTCTGCAACTCGGCGGGCGCCCTGCTGCTGCCGGAGGCGCACTTCGACCTGGTCCGGATCGGCATCGCCGCGTACGGGATCGATCCCGACACAGGCATCGCCGCCCTGGCCGGAGTCCGGCTTCGACCCGTGATGCGGTTGCGGGCGCAGCTCGCGAACGTCAAGGTGATCGGTTCCGGTGCGGGTGTCTCGTACGGCCACACCTGGCACGCGGCAGCGCCGACCACCGTGGGCCTGGTGCCCCTGGGCTACGGCGACGGCATCCCACGACACGCCGGCAACACCGCTGAGGTCGGCTGGAGGGACCGCCGCGCCGCTGTTCGCGGCCGGATCTGCATGGATCAGTTCGTCGTCGAGCTCGGCGACGCGGACATCCGCGCCGAGGTCGGCCAGGAGGTCACGCTGTTCGGTCCCGGTGATCACGGTGAGCCGACCGCGGCGGACTGGGCCGCGTGGTGCGGCACCATCGGCTATGAGATCGTCACTCGGATCGGGGCTCGGGTGCCCCGGATCTACCACCGCGGAGAGGGACGTGATCGTGGCTGAGGCGAAGCTGCCCCCCGGTGCGAAGGCCGCCGTCTCGAAGGCTCCGGTGAGGAAGCTCGCCGTGGCAAAGGCTCCGCCGACGAAGGCCGCCGTGGCAAAGGCTCCGGTGAGGAAGAAGGCCGCCGCGGCAAAGGCTCCGGTGAGGAAGAAGGCCGCCGCGGCAAAGCCTCCGCTGACGAAGGCTGCCGTCTCCAAGGCCGGGGCCGCGAGGAGCGGTGCCGGGAAGTACCCGGTCACGACCGCGGTCCTGGCCGGCACAGGTCCGGCCCGGAAGCGGGCCGGAGCGTTCGGTCTGGCGGCGAGCGTGCTCGCCCTGGCGGGCGGCGGCATCGCGCTCGGTCTCGAGCTGGAGCGGCGGATCGTCTCCAAGCGGCTGCATGCCGAACGTGATGACGGCGACGATGAGCCGTTCTTCTCGCTGCGCTCCAGCGGTCCGGCGCTGACGACGCCTGACGGCGTACGGCTGCACACGGAGGTCGACGAGCTCCCGGCCGACGGGGGCGACTCGCCGGCCGGTCCGGACGACGACCTGACCCTGGTCCTGGTGCACGGGTACGTGCTGAGTCTCGACTGCTGGCACTTCCAGCGGAAGCACTTCCGGAACAAGATCAGGATGGTGCTCTACGACCAGCGCTCGCACGGTCGCTCCGGGCGTTCGGCCGGGGAGCTCTGTCGGGTGCCGCAGCTGGCCGATGACCTGCTGCAGGTTCTCGATGAGGTGGTCGGGGAGGGCCCGGTGGTGCTGGTCGGGCACTCGATGGGTGGCATGACGATCATGCGTCTCGCGATCACCCACCCCGAGCTGTTCGGCACCCGGATCCGCGGGGTCGCGCTGTTCTCCACCGCAGCCGGGGAGATGGCTGACTACTCGCCGATCCGCGGCTTGCCGGGACGGACCTTCGGGCGGATCGCCCAGCCGACCATGGCGGCTCTCAACCGGATCCCCGAGCTCGTCGAACGCGGCCGGACCGCCGGATCCGACCTGAGCTTCGTCTTCACCAAGAAGGGTTCGTACGGCTCCGACGTCCCGCCCAGCTATGTCGAGTTCATGAACCAGATGCTCGGCCAGACCCCGATGTCGGTGATCAGCGACTTCTATCCGGCGTTCGCGGAGCTGGATGAGTTCGAGGCGTTCAAGGTGCTCGCGACGGTGGAGAGTGCTGTGATCGGCGGCGAGGACGACGCGATCACCCCGATCAAGCACACCGACAAGATCATCGAGCTGCTCCCGGGCGCCGACGTCCGCCGGCTGCCGGACTGTGGTCACATGGGGATCATCGAGCACCACGAGATCTTCAACGGGGTGCTGGCGGACCTGATCTCCCGGGTCCGCCGCAACCTGTCCGAGTAACCCGAGTTGTCAGCTGCGGTGGTGGCTCGAGCAACCACAGGATCTGACAACTCGGAGGTGATCACTGGCGAGACGGGTAGATGCCCTCCGTGGCGATGCAGTAGTTCATCACCAGGTACGGGGACATGTTGTCGTGCGGCTGTCCACCGGAGTTCGGCTTGATCATGTCCGGGTTCATCGTCAGATCGGTACCGCCACCGTACGGGGATGCGTCGGCATAGGCGGGCACGGCGTTCGCTGGGCTCTTGGACGATGCCTGCGACGACGCGGTCACGCCATGGGTGTGCGGCGCGATCTGCGCCGCGTTGAGTGTCACCTGCTCCGACCCCGCCAGCTCCCCCTGGGTGCGGTTGCTGAGCCCGGGCCCCTGCCCGACGCTGATCACGGTGCGCCCCCGAAGATCCGGCAACCCGAACGTCGTCTGGCCGTTGCCGCCGTACATCGTGCCCAACAGGCTGAACAGAGCCGTGTTCTGCGAGATCGACATCAGCTGGCCTTGACACTGAGCCCATCCTCGAGGGGCGAAGTTGAAGCCGAAGTTGCGGATCTCGCCGAGAAAGGGCTCGGACATGGCGGCGCTCCTGAGGTTGTGGACAGGCTCTGGTCAAACGGCCCGAGCGGGCAATAGTCTGCCGCTCGAAGGCATACGCCCGCTAGACCCGAATCTGGGCCGCGGGTCCGCGGAAAGGGCGGGAGGCGCGATGAGCCGACGAAGCCTGTCGCGCGTCCATCGTCGACCATGGCTGCTTCCGCGTCTCCTGACGCTGCTACTCGCGTTGGGGGTGGTCGTCGGACTCCCCGTACGGGCGGCCGCGGACGGACCGACGACGTTCAGCAACCCGAACTCGATCGCTATCCCAGGCATCGGCAACGTAGCTCCCCGGTTGGGGCCGGCTCTCCCGTACCCGTCGAACGTCGTGGTCGAAGACATGGTCGGCACAGTCACCAAGGTGACGGTGACCTTCCACAACCTGACCCACACCACCGCCAACGACATCGACGCGATGGTTGTAGCACCAGACGGGCGCAACCTGGTCGTCATGTCGGACGCGACCAGCGTCGGCACGGGCACGACCGTGACCAACGCGACATTGACCTTCGACGACGATGCGCCGAACGCGCTTCCGCTCACCGGCGCCATCGCCACCGGGCCGTACAAGCCGACCAATCGCAGCATCGGCGACCCCGACGCGTTCCCGCGGCCGGCACCTTCGCCGTCGAATGCGACCACCCTAGGCGTGTTCACCGGTATGGCGTCCGCCAACGGCACGTGGTCGCTGTACGTGGTTGACGACGGCGATGGGGACATCGGGTCCATGGCCGGCGGCTGGAGCCTCACCATCACGACGGCGACGGCGGCCGTGGCCACGGCGACTGCGCTGACGAGTTCGGACGCCAACTCCACCACCGGGCAGACGGTCACCTTCACGGCGACCGTACGAACAGGAGCGGGTGCACCTGTCACCGAGGGCACCGTCCGGTTCGAAGACGAAAGCACCGGGACGTCCCTCGGATCGGCTACGCCGAACAGCTCGGGCGTCGCAACAGTCAATGTCTCGAACCTCGCCGAGGGAAGTCACCTGATCCGGGCGACCTACAGCGGCACCGGGTTCCTGGGCAGCTTTGCCTCGCTCACACAACGGGTCGACAACGTCACCGAGGTCAACGGCAACACCTTCTGCAACGCAGGGGGTATAGCCCTGCCCGCCACCGGGACGACGCCGTATCCGTCCAATATCTTCGTCACCGGTCTGTCGGGGGAGATCACGAAGGTGACCGCCAGCCTTCGGGGAGTCACTCACCCAGAAGCGATCGACCTCGATGTCTTGTTGTCAGGTCCAACACCGACACAGAACATCGTCTTGCTCAGTGACGCCGGCCTCGTCCCGAACACGACGACCAGTGGGGTGACCAATGCGAACCTGGTCTTCGACGACAGCGCGGACGGTCCGGTGCCGAGCCCGATCGTCAGCGGCATCTACCGTCCCACGGACCTGGACCCGGAGAACCCGGTCGACCCGTTCCCCTCGGCCCCAACGCAGAGTGGCGCGACACTCCTATCCACCTTCAATGGCGGTGGCGCCAACGGCACCTGGAGCTTGTGGGTGGTCGATGATGACCCAGTCTCCGCTGTCGGCTCGATCAGCGGCGGCTGGTGCCTGACGATCACCGCGCAGGATCCCACCGAGACGGCTCTGACCGCGAGCCCGAACCCGTCGACCTTCGGCCAGCAGGTCACCTTCACCGCAACAGTGACTGACGCAGACGACGACCCGGTGACTGCGGGGACCGTGCAGTTCCGCGACGGGGCGACGAACCTGGGCTCGCCCGTCGCCGTGGGCGCTGACGGTACGGCGACGTTCACCACGCCGACCCCGCTGTCGGTGGGGTCGCACGAGATCACCGCCGCGTACGGCGGCACGACCGACCTCGCCGAGAGCTCGGGCACCGTCACCCAGGTCGTGAGCCGCGCCCAGTCGAGGACCGAGCTGAGCTCATCGGTCAACCCGTCGGACGTGGGCGAGCTCGTGACCTTCACCGCGACGGTCACATCCGGCGGGAGCCCGCTGACGACCGGCTCCGTGCAGTTCATCATCGGTGGGGACCCCGCCGGAGCCACTGTGCCCCTACCCGCCTCGGGACAGGTGACCCTGACCACCGGGGCACTGCCCGCTGGCACGCACGTGATCCAGGCCAGGTACACCGGGACGACGGAGTACATACCGAGTGAGGACGATCTCAATCAGGTGGTGGAGAAGCTCGCCACCCAGACGGACCTGACCTCGAGTTCCAACCCGTCCGACTTCGGTGAGACGGTGACGTTCACCGCGACCGTCACCTCGGGCGGAGCTCTGGTGTCGGGTGGCTCGGTCCAGTTCCGCGACGACGGCGCAGCACTCGGCGGACCGGTGCCGGTGGCTGCCGACGGCACGGCGACCTGGACCACCGCGACTCTGGACGTCGGGTCGCATCCGATCACCGCCGAGTACATGGGGACTGCCGAGCTGGACGACAGCACCAGCGTCGAGCTCGATCAGGTCGTCGGTCAGGCCGCCTC